>CALUUU010000161.1 GCA_944324035.1 Candidatus Gastranaerophilales bacterium | reverse complement strand
AATAGATACTTATTAACAAATGTAGTTATTTGTTCACCGCTGTTTTGTTTTGTGGGGAAATCCCAATATTCCATTTCACCGTTTTCTGCAACGGAAAGTAGTAAAGCATTAGAAAATGTTGAATAAAACTTTTTCAACCGGACTTCAACTTCTTGCTTTTTGTAACTTGCAATGAGCATAGGGAGTGTCATCGCGGCAATAATACCGATTATACCGAGAGTTATAAGGACTTCGGCTAACGTAAAGGCTGCTTTCTTCTTTAATACATTATCACACCTAAAAGTGCCAAAAGGCGTCATTGCGAGCGGCAGCGAAGCAATCCAGGAGAATAGGTTCCCTTTGCGTTTTGATATACAAGCCTGAACACATTTGAAGGTGCTTTTGTGGATTGCTTCAACGCTTCGCGTTTCGCAATGACGGGTTTGTGAAACGCCGCGGTGCAGTGCTATGTCATCCTGAGGATGAAATCCTTCGCTATCGCTTACCACATACTTTTAAAATTTGCGGGCGGAGTTTACTATAAAAGCCACAAATAATTGCTATCGTTGCAAAAAGTTTCAACTTTCTTAATATATATAGTCATATATGTGTATTTGTAGTAATATCAAGTTATAGTTGATAAAGGGAATGAGGTATTTATGGCAATAAGATTTGATGCCGGAGAAGTTATCACTGCAATGGTAACTCCGTTTAATTCAAAAAGAGAGATAGATTTTAATAAAGCAGAAGACTTAACCCGTTATTTAATTAAACACGGCAGCGATGCGCTTTTGGTTGCAGGAACGACCGGAGAAGGTCCGACGCTTACTCATGAAGAAGAATTTGAACTTTTGAGTACTATTAAACGTGCAAACGAAAACAAAGCAAAAATAATTATGAATGCGGGTTCCAATTGCACCCAAACTGCGGTAAAATCAGCAAAATGGGCTGAAAAAGAAGAAGTAGATGCAATTTTATCAGTTGTGCCGTATTACAATAAACCTTCCCAAAGCGGCCTGATTGCACACTTTTCAGCAATTGCCGAAAGTACAAAATTACCGGTAATTATATACAATATCCCAGGCAGAACCGGCGTCAATATTGCTCCGGAAACAGTCGCCAAACTGGCTGAAAAGTACGAAAATATTGTCGGTATTAAACAAAGTTTTGCTGATATGGATGCCGTAACCGAATTAAAAATGCGTTGTCCTGAAGGTTTTGCAGTATATTCCGGAGATGACAGTTTGACTCTTCCTATGTTATCTTTGGGAGCGCATGGCGTGATTTCCGTAACTTCTCATATTCTCGGAACCGACTTAAAATCAATGATTAGAAACTTTAAAACTGGTGATTGTAAAGCCGCATTGAATATGCACAGAAAATTATACCCTGTGTTTAAAAAGCTGTTTATGGCGCCAAATCCTGTGCCGGTTAAAGCCGCACTTGCTCATCTGGGCATTATAGAAGATTACGTAAGACGTCCGCTTGTGGAGCTTACTGCAGAAGAAAAAGAAGATTTGTTTAAAATCACAGACAGGTATTCTATTGATTGCCCACAGGGACAATCAAATTTTAATTAATTTTAAAATAATATAAATAATTATAATAAAGGGGAAACAAAGTGAAAAACAAAATTATCTTGTTTTGGGAAATCGTACTGATAGTTATAGCATCTATAGTTACGATATGCGTAAAACCTACAAAATTGGGGCTTGATCTGGTCGGCGGTTCAAGACTTGTGCTTGAAGCCGAAACAACAAAAAATATTGCAACTATTACGCCGGATGTTATGAGCAGACTGCAGTTTGCAATAGAAAACCGTGTAAATAAGCTCGGTGTTGCCGAAACCGTAGTTCAACAGGTCGGCGATAAAAGACTTTTAATTGAAATTCCGAACGTAACTGACCTCAAAGAAGCAAAAGCCTTCTTAGGTGAAACAGCTCAGCTTGTGTTCAAAAAAGAAGCTGTAGGCCCTAACGGCGAACAGGTTTGGGAAGACGTAGGCCTTACCGGTCAGGATCTGTCTAAATCTACATTAAGTACAGACCAAACCGGTCAATGGGTTGTATCTTTGGAATTTAACGCAGAAGGTTCCAAAAAGTTTGCTGAGTTAACAAAAAATCTTGTCGGCAAACAAATGGCTATTTTCTTTGACGGAGAACTTCAATCAGCTCCTGTAATCAGAGAACCAATCTATGGCGGCAAAGCCCAGATTTCCGGCGGCGACAGCGGGTTTGAGTATGCAGAAGCAGAAAGAATGGTAAATCTCTTAAATGCCGGAGCACTTCCTGTTCCTGCAAAAATTGTTGAAGAAAATACCGTAGGGCCTACTCTTGGGGCTGACAGTATTGCAAAATCAAAATTTGCCGGTGCTGTCGGGCTTGGATTTGTAATGTTATTCATGGTGCTGGTATACAGACTTCCGGGATTAATTGCGGATATAGCACTTATTATATATAGTTTAATCCTGTTTGCACTTTTCAAAGCAATTCCCGTTACTCTAACATTGGCTGGTATTGCAGGGTTTATCCTATCAATTGGTATGGCAGTTGATGCAAATATTCTTATTTTTGAAAGAATGAAAGAGGAACTAAAAGCCGGAAGAAATTTGTTTACAGCAATTAATTCAGGTTTTGACCGTGCATTTACAAGTATTTTTGACTCAAATATGACAACAATTATCACAAGTTTTATTCTTTATATGCTTGGTTCAAGTATTGTTAAAGGATTTGCTTTGACGCTGGCTATTGGTGTAATTGTTTCAATGTTCAGTGCTATCACTATTACAAAGAACTTTATGCACTTGATATTTGGTACAGGAGAATTGAAATATCCTGCATTGTTTGGGTTGAAAGCGTCTGAAATCGGAAAGGCTTATGAAGCTACAGAAACAAAACGCGAAAATGCACGTTTTGGGATTTTGGACTAAGGAAATAAGAGGTATAAAATGGCAACTAGTATAAATATAACATCAAGACATATCATAGATATTGTTAAATACAGAGTTGTTTGGCTTTGTATAACTGCTCTACTGCTTTTGCCCGGAACAATAGGGCTTATTTGGGCAGGAATTCATAATGAAAACCATATTCCGCTTAAAGTCGGTATTGATTATACCGGCGGAACAATCTTGCAGTATGGTGTAAGCGAGGATATTACGAATAAGGAACTCGGCAAATTAAGAACAGACCTTGAAAATGCCGGGTATGATAATCCTAATATCCAGATTATTCATGCAAATGCTGAAAATCAAAAAGAAAATTCAAATATTAAAAATATTATTTCAATAAGAACTAAATTTATCGGGCATGAAACAACTGCCGTTAATCAGATTACAGATGTGCTTTCAAAAGACTACCAGAACCCGGATTTAATTTCCGTAAGTTCTGTAGGCCCTACTTTAGGTAAAGAGTTGTTTAAAAATTCGCTAATTGCCTTGGGGCTGGCATTTTTGGGTATCACAATTTATTTGACAGTAAGGTTTAAATTTGACTATGCACTGGCAGCTCTTCTCGGTATTGCGCATGACGTATTATTTGTAGTTGGTGCGTTTGCACTTTTAGGAATATTTTATAATGTCCAGGTTGACGGGCTGTTTATTACTGCAGTATTGACGGTTGTCGGGTTTTCTGTACACGATACAATTGTTGTATTCGACAGGGTTCGTGAAAACTTAAGATACTACTCTAAAAAGCTTTCGTTTGGCGAAATTATGAACGCTTCCGTTAATCAGACTTTAACAAGAAGTATTAACACTTCCCTGACAATTCTTATCACATTGCTGGCATTGTATTTCTTTGGCGGAGTTACCACAAAGGACTTTGTCCTTGCGATGATTTTAGGTATTGCAATCGGAACCTGGTCAAGTATATTCTTCTGTTCTGTACTTGTTGAGTTCTGGGAAGATAAAAAGAAACAGAAAGCAGCAGCTGCTTCTTAAAAATTTTAATATTAAATATATAAAAATCCTCTGCTAAATTCTTTTCAAAAGAAACCGCGGGGGATTTTTTTGTGCTGCCTTTGGCATCGCTTTGACTGAATTGATGTTCGTTTCGTTTGCTGCGCAAACGAAATCTTTCAGCGCTGCTAAGGACATCCCAGCGCATTAACTCCTT
>CALUUU010000160.1 GCA_944324035.1 Candidatus Gastranaerophilales bacterium | reverse complement strand
ATTTTAACAAATTCTTCACAAACTGTTTAATTTATTTTTTGTTTAAGTTATATTTTTCTGGTTGTGTTAAATATATGAGGAATTAAACAGATGTATAACGTTGCAATAGTTGGAGCAGGTCCCGCCGGAATTTTCGCGGCTCTTGAGATTACAAAGCTTAAACCGGAATGGAAGGTTGTATTAATTGAAAAAGGCGACAGAATAGAAAAAAGAAAATGTCTTTTGAGAGAAGGTTATGCAAAATGTCCAACCTGCAAAAAGTGTGGTCTACTATGCGGATGGGGCGGAGCCGGAGCTTTTTCTGACGGTAAACTAACCCTTACACCGGATGTTGGAGGACATTTAGACGATTATATGTCCAGGGATAAAGTTGAAGAACTAATTGATTACGCAGATAAGTATTATCTTGAGTTCGGCGCAACAGAGGAAGTTTTCGGAACTGATATGAAAGTTTTCCGTGAATTGGAAAGACAGGCTTCTCTTGCTGAATTAAAGCTTGTCCATTCTCCGGTAAGACACTTAGGAACAGAAAGAAGTCTTGATGTTTTGAAAAATATGCAGGATTATCTTGATAAAAGAATTACCATAAGAAATGATGTTTCAGCTAAAAATTTGATTGTTGAATGTGAACAGGTAAAAGGACTTATACTGGATAACGGTGAAGAAATTCGTGCCGAATATACAATTATTGCTCCGGGCAGAGAAGGTGCTGATTGGCTTACAAAGGAATTCAGCCAAAATAAAATCGGTATGGTAAATAACGCAGTTGACGTTGGTGTTCGTGTTGAATTGCCTGCTCCTGTGTTTGAACCTTTAACTTCAAAATTGTATGAGTCAAAACTAATTTATCATTCTCCGACTTTTGGAGATGAGGTTAGAACATTCTGTATGAACCCGAATGGAGAAGTTGTTCAGGAAAATTACAATGGTATAGCTACGGTTAACGGTCACAGCTACGCAGAAAAAACAACCAATAATACAAATTTTGCACTTTTAGTAAGTGAAAAGTTTACGGAACCGTTTAAGGAGCCTATCCAATATGGTCAGCATATAGCAAGCCTTGCAAATATGCTTGGCGGAGGAATTTTAGTGCAGCGTTTCGGGGATTTGCTTGACGGGCGCCGTTCTACTCCTGAAAGAATTAAGGCCAGTATATTAACTCCGACATTGAGCTGTGCAACACCAGGCGATTTGAGTCTGGTTATTCCGTACCGCCAGATGACAAGTATTATCGAAATGCTTTATGCATTGGATAAAATTGCACCGGGAACAGCATCAAGATATACCTTGCTTTACGGTATTGAAGTTAAATTCTATTCAGCAAGGGTAAAATTGACAAACGAACTTGAAACCGAAGGTGTAAAAAACTTGTTTGCAATAGGTGACGGTGCAGGAGTTACAAGAGGTTTAATCCAGGCCTCCGCATCCGGTGTTCATGCCGCAAGAGTTATTTGTTCAAGATAAGGCACATTGTTCGGATTTCCAAAAGTGTACATGTCAAGCAATTAGTTACACGACCCAGTGAAGAGTATTTCAGAATGACATTAAGCGCAGCTAAGGACAACGCAGCGCAGCGCATCCCAACCTTCCCCTGCTTTGGGAAGGTTGGGATGGGGAGTTATATCTACAGAAAAATTAATTTACTAAATTTCGCAATTAAAGAGAAAGAAATGAACATAAATGCAACCGTCAGGTGAGGGCTTTAGCCCGAATTATATAAGTCCCCAATTTTTATGTTGGAAATTTTGGTTTCT
Organism: Candidatus Gastranaerophilales bacterium; assembly: GCA_944324035.1. GTDB lineage: Bacteria > Cyanobacteriota > Vampirovibrionia > Gastranaerophilales > Gastranaerophilaceae > UBA1221. The sequence continues at coordinate 2,360 of CALUUU010000160.1, read as the reverse complement.
TTATTTTATAATTTTTATATGAAGAGATTATTTCTTTTAATTCTATGTATTTTAAGCTTTGTTGTACCGGGATTTGCACAAGATGCTGCCGAGCTTGATGACAGGATAAATTCATTATACGCAGCTAATCAGGTTGATGCGGCGTTTAATCTCTTATTGAGTATTCCCCAAGAAGAAAGAACCTCTCATCAGTGGCTTATTTTGGGAAATCTTATGCAGGATATGGGAAAAATCGGGGATGCCGAGTTTATGTATGAACATTCTCTTGCAGTTGACCCTAAAAATTACAAGGCAAATTATAACCTTGCAAATTTGTATCTTGCAAACGGGAAGCCAAATATGGCAATTGAAAAATATAAGGCCGCACTAAAAATTAACAATGAATTTGCATATGCATATTATAATTTGGGCTGTGCCTACATAAAAATCGGCGAGTACAGAAAAGCCAAAAATGCTTTATTAGATGCAGTATATTTCAAATCAACAGAACCTGATTTCCATTATAACCTGGCTTATGTATACAAAAAATTAAATAAAACAAAAGACGCCGAACTTTATCTCGGCTATTACAACAAATTAATTAATGACCGCAAATAGGGATATCACTTATGAATAAATATAATGGTATAATTTTCGACTTTAACGGAACACTTTTTTTCGACTCTAAAAAGCACTATGATGCTTGGCGTGAATTTTCAAAAAGGCTTAGAGGAGTTCCTTTTTCTGATGATGAAATGCGTAAATATATGTTTGGAAGAACGAATTTTGATATAATCCAATACGCATTGTCCCGTGTGCCGGATACGGAACTTGTTGAAAAACTTGCAGAAGAAAAAGAGGCGATTTATCGTGAAGAATGCCGTAAAGATGGAGATAAATGTAAGCTTGCCCCTTATGCGGTTGAATTTTTGGATTATTTAAAACTAAATAATATACCACGTACAATTGCTACAATGTCAGGAAAAAGTAATGTGGATTTTTATATTGAGCAGTTTAAGCTTGAAAATTGGTTTGATATAGAAAAAATTGTATTTGATGACGGCTCTATCAAGGGAAAACCGGCGCCTGATATTTATTTAAAAGCTGCCGCAAACTTAAACCTTGAACCAGAAAATTGTATTGTTGTTGAAGATGCAATCTCAGGTATTGAAGCCGCAAATGCTGCCGGTATTGGGAAAATTGTTGCAATCGCATCACTTGAACCGGTTGAATACTATGAAAAAATACCTGCTGTAAATCTTATTATCAAAGATTTTCAGGATTTTGACAGTATCCTTGCAAAATCTCCGGCTAAAGTTATGCCATAAAGTTCATTAACTCATTCGCGTCATCTTCAAGAGTATTGCCGGTTGTGAAATTTGTATAAGCTTTGTAGGCTATGTAAGTAGATATTACAATAGGCTCCCCAGCTTCATCAAGTATTAGATTACCTTCTTCGTCTGTTTTGTATATATATCCAAGTGTATCAGTATTGTAAGCCATGTTTTCATCATGCCCGTGTGATGCTATGTCATTAAAATCTCCAAGATCATGGAATCCGACACCGCTGCCGCCGCCTATCGGCAGATATAACTCACCATATGTTAAACTGTTTAAATCTACATTTTCAAATATTGTATCAACTGCAGTCTGTGTTTCTTCAGACCAATTTGTTGATACTACTTGATCTCTAAAGTCATCCTCAATCATTTCACAGGTTGCATATGTTACGGCTTCATTTGTAATATGTGTTGAGTGAATTAATTCGTGTGCCAAAATTGAAGCAAAATATGTGCAGGCATAATTGTAATAAACTTCATCTGATGCCATTACAATATCCATATATGCTTCATTTATTTGTTCCTGGGTTGTACCTTCTTCAAATAAGTAATCAAACTCTCCGCGTTCTATTGCCATTTGAACCTGATACTGGCTTGTATATTTTCTGTTTAAGCAGAATAAATCAGCATTTAATATAATACTGCTGTTAGTGTGTTGTAATGCCCCGACATTATCATTTGCGTGATCTTCCGGATTTAAATAGTATGAAGTGTTGTATGCGGCACTGTATGCACCGAGTACAACATATCCACTGCCGGATGCTTCTTCAAAATATTCATCATTTCCAAATCCGATTGGGAAGTCACAGTTTTCAATGGCTTTTCTTAATCTTAATAAGAATGATAATTTTACTTCTGATTCTCCATTTGCTTTGCCTTCTGCAACTCTTTCGTCATAATTATTGATGTAATCATCCAGCCAGTTAACTAATATGTCAATACCGCCCTGAATAATATTCTGCTGAATTTCTTTATCATAATTATTACTATACTGTATGTTTTTATAAAGTGCAGTAGTACTTGTTGTTGTTCTTAATGCAG
>CALUUU010000159.1 GCA_944324035.1 Candidatus Gastranaerophilales bacterium | reverse complement strand
ATTATGTTTTAAAATTAAAGGATTTCGGACAGGATTGTTCTGTTGAAGAACAGGTTATTATCCAGGCTTTATCTACCGTAATTTCTTCAACAGATTACAACGATGAGCAGCTTTTGAGTATTGTATCAAAAGTTTATTATCATCTTGTTACTTCACGTCAACGTTATACGAATTTGTGCAGCGAACGGGGAGTAGAATGTAAAGATTTAAAAAGTGCTTTAAACATTACGCCTCAGATGAATTTGTCACAGATTATGACTCTCGGTGAAAAAGCATTTTTAACCAAGTATAAAAAGGTGCCGCGTTTACAAAAAAATATGTCAGATATTTTGCTTGCCGTAATAAAAAGTGTTGCATTAAATTCAGCGAAACTCTCTGATTATTCTGTGGATTTAAAAAAAGCTGTATACGAAATTCTGACGGGATTGAATTTCTTAAACCGCACAAGAATTTCTATTGAGAAATGTAAAAAGCATATAAAACTGCTGGCGGATATTGACATGCAATTGCTGCAAGAGCTTGCAAAAGAGCAAAATTCAAATTATGGGCCTGTTAGTCTGAAAAAAGTGTCGCTTTCAACAACCAAGGGTAAGGCCATATTGGTTTCAGGCGAGAGCCTGTTTGACTTAAATAAAGTTTTAGAGGCTGTTAACGGCAAGGACATTGATGTTTATACGCATGATGAACTTATAATTGCGCATGCGTTTGAAAAGTTTAGTAAAAATGAAAACCTAAAGGGACATTATGGTACCTGTAATGAAAACTGTATTTTAGATTTTGCAACTTTCCCTGGAGCAATATTACTTACCCGAAATTCTAATATAAATACCGAATATCTATATAGGGGGCGTCTTTTTACAACATCAGATGTTTTGCCTAAAGGGGTAATTCATATAAAAGAAAACAACTTTTCCGGACTGATTGAGTCTGCTGAAAATGCAAAAGGGTTTGCCAAAGGTCATAACAAAACCCCTGTTATTATAGGCTATGATCCTGGTGAACTTGATAATAAAATCCGGATTATTTGTGAAAAATTTAATTCTAATGAGATTAAGCACCTGATCATATTAGGCCTTGGAACTTCTAAAAGCGCTCAGCAAGATTATTTTAATAAGTTTGTATCTAAGCTGACGCCTGATGTTTTTGTTATAAGTTTCTCATATAATAATGCTGAGGCCGACAATTTTTTACATATTAATATTTCAAATAATCGTCCTCTGGTATATGATATATTAAAACATATTTTTTCTTTGATTCCCGCAAATTCACCTAAAATTACGTTTTTCCTTACAAAATGTGATATTACATCTGTTTCTAATATGATTAATTTACGTGAGAAAGGAGTAAAAAATATTTATCTTACCCAGTGCCCTCCAAACTTGATTAATCCTGCAGTATTGTCTTCGCTATTTGCTGTTTACGGTATAAAATCAACTTCAACTCCGGAGGCTGATATAAATACAATTTTACAATAAAAAAGTTCCGGAATTTCTCCCGGAACTTTTTATGATATAAATACAAATTAGTATCTGTAGTGTGCAAAAGCTTTGTTAGCTTCAGCCATCTTATGGGTATCTTCACGCTTTTTACAAGCTGCGCCTGTCCCATTAGATGCATCAATAAGTTCATTTGTTAATTTATCAATAAATGATTTCCCGCCGCGTTTTTTAGCAGCTTCAATTAACCATGAAGAAGCAAGAGCAAATCCTCTGTCAGCTTTTACTTCAATAGGCACCTGGTAAGTAGAACCGCCGATACGTCTTGCTTTTACTTCCAACAAAGGTGTTGCATTTGTCATAGCTTTTTGGAAGATTTCAAGTGCTTTTTCATTAGTTCTTTCTTCTATTCTTGTTAATGTTGCATAAAAGATTTTTTCAGCTAATGACTTTTTGCCGCGTCTCATAATGCGGTTAATAAATTTTGATATATCAACGCTATTGTATACCGGATCTGCTAAAGGTATACGTTTAGCCGGTTTAGAACGTCTTGACATTACTTCTTACCTCCTTTAGCATTTTTCTTGGCACCATATTTAGATCTGCTTTGTGTACGGTTTGCAACACCAGCTGTATCCAAAGTACCTCTTACAATGTGGTAACGAACACCCGGAAGGTCTTTAACCCTGCCGCCTCTGATAAGAACAACACTGTGTTCCTGAAGGTTGTGACCGATACCCGGAATATATGAAGTAACTTCAAATCCGTTTGTTAATCTTACCCTGGCAACTTTTCTAAGTGCAGAGTTTGGTTTTTTAGGGGTTGTTGTATAAACCCTTGTGCATACTCCACGTCTTTGAGGGCAATCCATCAAAGCAGGAGATTTTGTTTTGTCAGTTAGCTTTTTACGTTCAGAACGTACAAGCTGATTAATTGTAGGCATTTTTTTCTCCTTATTATTTTCTACTCTATTAGCAGGATCATTAGCCTGAAACCCTTACGCATTCCGGTAATGACTGAACCAGAGGCTGTATATCAACAGGTGCTGACTGCCTTTACGTCCTGTCCTGCTCACTTTTGCCAAATATATCCAGCACGAAAAATTTCAGCTAAAGTGCACTATTATTAAACTACGACAACACTTACATGTCAACTGTATGTTAAGTTTAATTATATAATGTAGACTATTTTTTGTTTGTTAAATATTTTGATTTTTTGAAGATTTATTTCCAGGATTGCTTCACTTTACACTCACAATCCGTTTTACTTCGCTAATAAAGAGAAAGAAATGAACATAAATGGTACTTTTGCATTAAAATACATATGCACCGTATGCAATATTTGTTAAAATTTGCATATTTGTGATATAATCAACTTGAAAAAGAAAGAGGTTGATAGCATAGATGAAAGTCAGCGTTAAGGTACCGGCAACAACTGCCAATTTAGGCCCGGGATTTGATTGTTTAGGGCTTGCTCTGCCTTTATACAACACAATAACTATAGAAGAAACTGTTTTACCGGGAACCGGTGTGGAGATAAATGTATTAGTAAATGAGAATATGACCGATGAATTTTCACTAGAGCATGTTCCAATGGATGAAAACAGTATTATATATAAGGCTGTAGAACTCCTTTACAATTCTATCGGACAAACTCCAAGTGAATTGAGAATAACAATTCATTCAGAAATCCCGATTGCAAGAGGTCTTGGTAGCAGTGCATCAGTAATTGTCGGCGGTCTTATTGCTGCAAACGAATTGCTTGGACATCCTGCTGATGAAGCAGCTCTTCTATCTATTGCAACGGAAGTTGAAGGGCATCCGGATAACGTTACTCCGGCTATAGTAGGTGGTTTAACATTGGCTTCAACAGAAGAAGACGGCAGTATTATATACAGAAAACTCGATTGGCCTCAGGAATGGGTATTAACACTGTGTGTGCCTGAATATGAACTGCCTACTGAAATATCACGTTCTGTTTTACCTAAAGATGTACCGCTTGAAGATGCTGTATTTAATGCCCAGAGAATGGGAATGTTTATTGAAGCTGTTCACACTCGCGATGCAGAATTAATGAAAGCAGCGCTTAAAGATAAGCTGCATCAGCCTTACAGAATGAAACTTGTGCCGGGTTTAGAAAAAATTATGGAGAACCTCAAGCATGAAGAAAACGTCCTTGGCTGTGTACTAAGTGGTGCCGGCCCTGCTATACTTGTTATTTCTCTAAAAAATAATATTGATAAAATGAAGGCTATAGTAAAAGATACCTGGGATGATCTTAATATAAAAGCCCGTTTGTTTACGTTCCCTGTTGAATCCAAAGGGGCACAAGTGATTTCACATTTAGATTAGGGTGAATTGCTTTAATAGCAACTATTTTAAGGATTACTATATGTATAAACTATACCCATACTTCACAAATGACGGTTCTGTAGGGCTGTTTAGTCCTGCAGATGATGATATTTATCATTCAACACTGGGAGCCGCGACTGAGGCCTACGAAAAATTTATTCTCCCTGCAGAACCTGATAAGTTTTTTGCAGATAATAAGAATGTAAAAATTTTGGATATTTGTTTCGGAATCGGATACAACACAAAAAGTTTTTTAAATTATTTTTTAAATTTTGAAAAAAAATATTTAAAATTTTCAAATTTAAAAATTTACAAAAATAATTTATTATCACCA
>CALUUU010000158.1 GCA_944324035.1 Candidatus Gastranaerophilales bacterium | reverse complement strand
GCTTATATTCATTGATTTGATACCTGTTACGTAGGTTGATGCACTTTTTTTTTTTTTTTCAGCCCTTGTTTTTGCTTTTTTTGCCGCAATACCAAGCAAGTCATTGCATTGATCTTCATAATTAGAAACAGAAAATACAAGGTCATTTACATTTGTTGCGCCGAGGCTTATTGCTTTATCAATAATTGTGCCTGTTTTGTCAATATTTTTTGTGTGTACGATTATGCTGTTAGAAACTTCGTATTTGTCGAAATTTCTTTTGCCGTTTGAAGAATATGTATAAACCGGTGTTGCATTAAAATCTGCAGTTTTGACATAATCTCCGTTTGCTGTGTTAATCATACTTTTTATTGCGGTATATACTTTATCGGAAATTTCTTTGTTTTCGGTAGTTGCTTTTAACATAGATTTAGAATCTGTTGTTTTAACAGCTATATTAATTTCTACAACGTCCGGCGAAACTTCTGTGTTAGCAGAAGTACTGACACTTATATAGCCTCTTTCCGGTTCGTTTACTTCTGCTAAAGTAAACCCTGTACCGCAAGCGATTAACCCTATTATAACCGCTGCTGTTAGCATCTTTTTCATAAAATGTCCTCCTCTCTGTGTATTAAGACCTTTTTTCATTAATATTATTAGAAGAAGTTTGGTTATTTTTAGTTTCTTCTTCTGTTTTTTTTTCTTCGGTTTTAATAATCATTCTGTTTAATTTTTGAGCCTCTTTTTGGAGTTTTATACGCTGCATAAGAATCTGCATTTCTGTATCGTTAAGCTCCATTGGCTGATGGAATGATATTATATTTTTTTTATTATTTACAAGATAAATGCTTAGTGCAGCAAAAGCCCATAATAATAATCCCTGCCACAAATTAATTGTCGGAACTGTAAGATATGTTGTTGCCGCATAATTCCAAAGATGCATAGCAACTTTGGCTGGAAATATGATAAATCCGGCGCCGAGGCATACAATTACAAATGCAGTAAATAACAAACCGCGCAAGCCGGATATTTGTATTATTTTAGGACCTTTTTTCATTTTCATACCTCATTTTTATTCTTTTATCATTTCAAGAAAATCTTCTTCTGTCAATACGGGAATATTTAGTTTTTGGGCTTTTTCAAGTTTTGAACCTGCGTTTTCACCGGCAACGACAAAAGATGTATTTTTTGAAACTGAAGAAGAAGTTTTGCCGCTGTGGGATTTTATTATTTCTGAAGCTTCATCTCTTGTCAAATTTTTTAAAGTTCCGGTTAAAACTATTGTTTTACCTTTTAAAATATTTGACTTTTGAGCCGCAACGGGCGGCGGATTTACACCTAAACTCTTCAATTCATTCAACATTATAACATTTTTTTCATCATGGAAAAATTCATATATATCATCAGCCATAACAAGTCCTATGCCGTTTATATTTCTGAGTTCTTCCGGAGCTGCATTTTGTAGTTTTTCTAATGAGCCGTATTCATTGGCAAGTATATCAGCAGTTTCCTTGCCGACATTTTTGATTGATAATGCGGTTAAAAGTCTTTTCAGCGGTCTTGTTTTACTAGCCTGGATAGCATTATAAAGGTTTGACGCTGTTTTTTCTTTGACTAAATCCAATTGCATAAAGTCTTGCATAGTAAGTCTGTACAAGTCAACAGGGCTTGCTATAAATTTTTTGTCATAGAGCTGTTCTATAATTGCAGGGCCGAGGGTATCAATATCCATTGCATCCTTGGAAGCCCAAAATTCAATTCTGGCTTTCATAAGTTCCGAACAATGCGGATTCAGACAGTATAAATTAACCTCTCCGGCTTTTCCGCCGAGTTTCCCTCCGCAGACAGGACAGGTTTTTGGCGCCTTGTATACAGGAAGATTTTCATGTTCTGGGGTATCAATAACTTTGATAACTTTCGGGATAATTTCGGCGGCCTTTTTGATTAAGACTGTATCGCCGATTCTTACATCCAGTCTTTTTATTTCGTCAAAGTTGTGGAGGCTTGCGCGGGATACCGTGCTTCCTGCAAGCAGTACAGGTTCAAGTATTGCAACAGGGGTGATTGCACCGGTTTTCCCGACTCCGAGTTCTATATCTTTAACTTTTGTGGTAATCTCTTCCGGCGGAAATTTAAATGCGGTTGCCCATTTAGGGGCGCGCGCCGTGTAGCCTAATTCCTGCTGGATTGCGATTTCGTTTATTTTTATAACAACGCCGTCTGTTGCGTAATCAAGTTCAAATCTTTTGTTTTTCCAATATTCACAGTATTCAATAGCTTCATTGACATTTTTGCACAGTTTTATATTAGGATTGACCTTGAACCCTAACTTTTTAAGATACATTATACTTTCGTAATGTGTAGCGGGTGCATTTTCTGTTATCAGTGTATATGTGAACATTGATAAATCCCGCTGAGCTGTTATTGTACTGTCAAGCTGCCGTAAAGACCCTGATGCGGCATTACGCGGATTGGCAAATAGTTTCTCGCCGTTTTTTAAGCTTTCTTCGTTTAATTTTTCAAACGAAGATTTTGGCATATAAATTTCGCCGCGGACTTCCACATTAACATCTTCAAAAAGTTTTAGAGGAATTGCTTTAATAGTTTTAAGATTTTGGGTAATCTCTTCCCCTGTAATTCCGTCGCCGCGGGTAACACCTGTTGTAAAAAGCCCGTTTTCATAACTTAGCGCAATTGCAAGGCCGTCAATTTTTAGTTCACACACAAGTTCAAGATTTTTTCCGTATTCCTTTTCAATTTTTTCGTACCATTTGGTTAAATCCTCGTAGTTATATGTATTATCAAGGCTGTAAAGCCTGTGTTTGTGTGTGTAAGGAAGAAATCTTTCACTGACAGAACCCAGCCTTTGGGTCGGGCTGTCCGGAGTTATCAATAACGGGTTTTGGGCTTCAAGCTCTTTTAATTCCGCAAACAGTTTATCATATTCAAAGTCGCTGATTGTAGGATTGTCGTTAACATAATAGTTATAATTGTGTTTATTAATTTCTTCTCTTAAATAATTTATTCTCTCTAATACCATTTTACATTACCATTAAAAGTTCACGAATAACCTTTGTCGCAACCGCAGTTGAGGCGCCTGTCGGATCATAATCCGGAGCCAGTTCAACTACATCAGCTCCAACGATATCAAAGTTTTTGAGGTATTCAAACCATCCCATAAGTTCGTTAAATTGAAATCCGCCCGCCTCAGGCGTACCGGTTCCCGGCATGATTGAGGTGTCTAAGACATCTAAGTCAACTGTAACAAAAACTTTTTTATCTTTTAATACATCAAGATCTGAATATTTTGAAGCAAATGTGTTATGCTGCTTCATAAACTCAAATTCTTCTTTCATTCCGGATCTGATTCCGACTTGTTTAATATTTTCTGCCCCTACAATTTTAGACGCATGTCTTATAACTGCGGAATGTGACATTTCTTCCCCAAGATACTCTTCACGTAAATCAGTATGGGCATCAAAATGTATTATTGCAAGGTTTTTGTAAAATTTTGAAACGGCTTTTATTTCAGGCAGTGTAACCAGGTGTTCTCCGCCGATACCGAAAACACGTTTACCGTCGTTATAAATATCTTCTACATTTTGTTCAATAACTTCCAGTGTTTTATATGTGTTTCCGAGAGGAAAGCCTAAATCTCCTGCGTCATGAAAATTAACATCTTCCAAAAATTTGTCAAATCTCGGTGAATATTCTTCCAGCCCCCAGCTGGCAAGCCTGATTTGCTCCGGAGCAAATCTTGAGCCGGAACGATAAGAAACAGTTCCGTCAAACGGAAGCCCCAGCATAACTATATCTGCTTTTTCATAATCCGGGTTTTGTCCCATCCAGTGTTTATCCAAAAACGGTCCTCTAAGCATACCTTCCTCCTTTGATATCTATTATATCATAAAAGATATTACAACAAAAATACGGACAGGTTTGTCGCTTGTCCGTATTTTATGGATATCTAATATATCTAATAACAGCAGGCTGAATTAATTACATCTTCCTGGTATATCCATATAAGGCGTACTCCACCATCCCCCGGCATTGACACAGGACTCATAATCCGTACAAAACTGTGGGGTTTCTGCAGAGCATTCCTGAACATCCGCGAGTTCCTCAGAAATATCGTAAAGCTGCCCTCCTTCGCCTGCGAACCTGAATTTAAG
>CALUUU010000157.1 GCA_944324035.1 Candidatus Gastranaerophilales bacterium | reverse complement strand
ATTGACGTTGCCGGGGTGGTAACCCAGCCGGACAAACCTGCAGGAAGAGGACATAAACTTACGATGTCACCTATAAAAGAGTTTGCGCTTGAGCATAATATTCCGGTATTTCAGCCAAAATCTATACGAAAAGAGCCTGAAATCCAGGAAGAGCTAAAAAAATTAGCTCCGGATTTTTTTGTAACCTTTGCTTTCGGACAAATTTTATCACAGGAAGTTCTGGATATACCTAAATACGAAACAATTAATCTGCACGCATCCCTCTTACCGAAATACAGAGGGGCAAATCCTATCCAGCGTGCAATTATTAACGGTGAAAAAGAAACCGGAATTTGTACAATGATTACAGAACTTGGGCTTGACTGCGGAGCAGTATGCAAAAAGCTTGTCATTCCTATTTCTGATAACATGAATTGCGAAGAACTTTTTAATGAAATAAGCGATATTTCACCTAAACTTATTGAAGAAACACTTATCGGTCTTGTCAATAATACGATTAAACCAATCCCGCAATGCGAGGATGGCGTTTGTATGGCAAACAAACTCTCAAAAGAAGAAACCGTTATTGACTGGACAAAACCTGCGCAAGATATTCATAATCTTGTAAGAGGTATATATAAGTTTCCTTCAGCATCTTTTAAATATAATGATAAAATTATAAAAGTATTAAAAACAAGAGTTTGTGAAGGTACAGGAAAAGCAGGTGAATTTGTTCAGGTTTGTAAAGACGGGATAAAAGTTGCCTGCGGTGAAAATTGCCTTCTCCTTGAACGGGTAAAACCGGAAGGTAAAGGCGAAATGGAAGCCAGGGATTGGTACAACGGGTTAAAGAAATGATTACAAAGGGTATTAGAGGCGCAATAACAGTTGAAGAAAATACTGAGGATGCAATAAAATCTGCAACACTTGAATTACTAAATGAAATGGTAAGCCAAAACAGCATCAGTAAAAGAAGTATATCCCATGTGTTTTTTACACTGACAGAAGACTTAAATGCGGCATTTCCGGCAAAGTTTGCACGGGAAGAGCTAAGGTGGACAGATGCTGCAATGATGTGCTTTCATGAGCTCAATGTTCCCGGGTCATTACAAATGTGCTTAAGAGTCTTAATAGTTATTAACTGCATTGAAGGTTTTGTTCCAAAATTTGTTTACTTAAAGGGCGCTCAAAATTTACGCAAATAGAACATTTCTAAAATGGCAAAAAAAAACTCTATCTTTTGATAGAGTTTGGAATCTTTTACAATTCCTCGTGTGTGTAGAAGGTTAGTGTGTAGTAGGTAGTGTAAATAGTTTGTGTATTTTATGATTCTCGTGTTTATTTAATTCGTTGTTACTTACATATTAATAAAGTATTTTTTAAGTATATAATTGCTATATCTTATGTATTTTGTTACATTTCTTAACAAGCAAAATTACCTGTAAAATTCAATAAATTGAAAAAAAATTTACCAGCAAAATAAAAAATAAAACCTGAAAACCATACTTTTTAACAATAAATTTATATATTTAAATAAACAACAAATAAAGTTCAAAACCTTTATCAAATCTTTACATCACGGACTATTGACCTTTTAAGAAAAAAGTATTCTAATAGAAAAATAAAGAACAGTGCAATTATAATGAAAGAGGGATTTATGAAAGAATTTACACACACAAGACTGGACAACAAACAATTTGACGATGATGAAATCAAGAGATTAATCAAAGAATACAATATAAAGTTCATCAAACTTCAGTTTGTTGATATAAACGGGCAGGTTAAAAATATGACAATCCCTTCCGAACATATTGATAAAGCACTGGAAAATGAAATTATGCTTGACGGTTCATCTATTAAGGGATTCAGAAGTATTGAAACATCAGATATGTTTTTCCACCCGGATAAAAATACGTTTCAGATTCTTCCCTGGAGAGAGCAGAGCGGAATTCATTCTGCAAGATTAATTTGTGATATTTATAATGCTGACGGAACTCCGTTTGAAGGCTGTCCTAGATGTAACTTAAAAAGAGTAATGAAGGAAGCTGATAAAATGGGCTTTTCAATGAACATGGGGCCGGAAGCAGAATTCTTTTTATTTGCAAAAGATAAAGACGGAAAAGTTACGACAACAACACAAGATAGAGCCGGATACTATGATGTAGGCCCTGAAGATTTAGGGGAAGACGTACGTTCTGATATAGTTTTAACATTACAGGAAATGGGATTTGATATTGAAGCATCTCACCACGAAGTTGCAGACGGACAGCACGAAGTTGATTTCAGATACGCAGATATCTTAACAACAGCAGATAATGTTGCAACATTTAAAATTGCAGTAAAAGCAATTGCAGCAAAGCACAATCTTCATGCAACATTTATGCCAAAACCAATATACGGCATAAACGGCTCCGGAATGCATTGTAATGTTTCATTGTTCAAAGACGGTAAAAATGCGTTTTATGACCCGAATGCCGAATACGAACTTTCCGAAACTGCAAAATACGCTATCGGCGGGATGCTAAAACACGTCAAAAGTATCACGGCAATTCTTAACCCGACGGTAAACAGCTACAAACGACTTGTTCCTGGGTATGAAGCGCCGGTATATCTGGCATGGTCATTGGCCAACAGAAGTGCTCTTTTGAGAGTTCCTGCAAAACGCGGCAATTCTACCCGCGTAGAACTTCGTTCTCCGGATCCTGCGTGCAATCCGTATTTAGCTTTTGCGGCAATTTTAGAGGCTTGTCTTGACGGGGTAAGAAATAAAATTGATCCGCCGGCACCTGTAGAAAGCAATATCTACAAATTAACAACAAAAGAACGTAAAAAACAGAGAATTGATTCACTTCCGGGCTCACTTGCCGAGGCGTTGGAATATCTCGACAAATCCCTTGTCGGAAGAGCGGCATTGGGAGAACATGCATTCAATGAATTTATGTCAGCCAAACGCAAAGAATGGGATTCTTTCAGAACATATGTTTCACAATGGGAAATTGACAGATATCTTGAAAGATTTTAGCAAAAAAAAGCATCTTTATTAAAATAAAGATGCTTTTTTTAATAAATTTAAACTTATTTCTTTTTTATGAATTTTACAAGTCCAAATACTGCCAAGGCTACAAGTAAAACTGCAACAGAAATATTTACATAGTTATAAACAACCCATTCCAGCTTAATCGGATTTGATTGGAAAAATTTTATATCCCAGGAATATGTGTTTGTTTCTTTATTAATATTTTTGCAGTTTGTTGATTTTGCTTTCTCTGGAATTTTTATATTAAAAGCAAATGAAAACATATCGGCCATTTGTGGATCGAGTTTTTGATATGAATCATGTGTTTTTAATGAAGTAAGGTTAAAATCCGCATCTATTTTATATACTTTACGGAAAATATTACTTTCTACAATAGACAGAAATCTTTTATCTTTATTGAAAGAAACCATTCCTTCACCTTCATCTAATACCGGGATATCATTTTCCTCAATATCCTTGATGTCTTTCGTTGCTTCATAACCGAAGTAGTCACCTCTTGTAATTTTGTCAACTTTACCTTCATTTTTCTTATCTTCTATACTCTTATCGATTTCAGGACCCATATATGCCTCAAGCCGTTTATCAAAGAGCATAGCAAACTTATACTGGGCTGTGTTATCTCGATTAATAACAACAGTTTGTTCCATTTTTATACAGCCTGACAACATAAAAGATATTCCAAGCAGTAAAAGTGGAAAAACTAAAGACTTTTTCATGTTAAACCTCCATATTAAAACACTTTTGCCATAATACTTCATTAAGTCAGCAAAAACATCATCTGTTTAATTTAAATATATCTCGTTAATAAACCTTCAAACTAAAATCATAGCTCAATATTCCGCCAAAAAATCAGTGAGTTCCCTCATTGAATAAATATTTTTAATTACAAAGAATTCTTTTCCAGTTTTTTGTTTAACATAATCAAGGTTTTTACCATCAAGGAAATCTTCGCTATATGGTCTTAACATAACAGAAGGAATTACAACAAAATCTCCTTCCTTCCCTTTTATTGTTCTTATCAAATCATCAGTTGTTATCAGACCAGCCACCGTAATATCTTCGCCCCAATATTCAGATTTAACAGGTAGAACTTCCGTGGTTAAATTTTTTATTTTATTTAATCTTTCACAAATTTTATTAATAGCATCTGCTGCATCATAAAAAAAAACAAAAAGAACTTTCTT
>CALUUU010000156.1 GCA_944324035.1 Candidatus Gastranaerophilales bacterium | reverse complement strand
ACTTCAAGAGTCGTTTTTTTTTATTTAGTAAATTAATTTTTCTGTAAGAAATAACTCCCCATCCCGGCCTTCCCCAATCAGGGGAAGGAGTAAAAGCGCGGCGTTGCCCTAAGCCGCGCTAATGTCATCCTGAGCGAATGCGAAGGATCTCTTTTTACAGGAGATTCTTCGGCTTTCAGCCGCAGAATGGCGCAAAATATTTTTTCTGTTGATATAACTCCCCATCCCGGCCTTCCCCAAGCAGGGGAAGGAGTAAATGCGCTGCGTTGTCCTTAGCAGTGCTGTAAGATTTCGTTTGCAAAGCAAACGAAACGAATATAAGTGCCTGCTTCTTATATTAATTCAAAACATCTTTACTTCTGTTCAATCGTCTTTGCAGACGAACTTTTGCATAATCAATTGCATCCATTTCATTATAAAATATATGATTATCCCCAACCATTGATATAATATCGTGTTTGGCAAGCTGAGAGCGGATTTCCTCATTTCTAATTACAAGCAGAAGCTTTATATGCTGAGCATTTAATCTTACAACAATATCTTCAAATGCAAAAATTGCAGAAATATCAAGAGCGGCTTCTGAATCATAGACAAGAATTAAAAATTTTGTTCCGAGCATTTCATCAAAATGAGATACTAGTTGTGTTGCCGAGCCAAAAAAGAACTGTCCGCTTATGTGCACAACACGAATTTTATGTTTAAAACTCGTTTCAATATTTTTTTCCATATTTTGTATATCAGCGTCGGATATCTCTTTCTGAACAATAGTTGTTCTATCCGCAAGTCTTTTGGCATATAAAATAGCAGCCAAAACAATTCCGGCACCGACAGCGACAATAAGATTATAAAAAACAGTCAGCAGAAACACTACAGCTAAGACATACAAATCATCCTTCGGGGCATGTTTAATAACTTTCAGAAGTTTAAAATCAATAATATCATATCCGATTTTTATCAGAATACCAGCCAAGACGGGAAGCGGAATTTCAGCTACAAAACCTGAAAAAACAGACAAGCACAAGAGCAGAACAACCGCACTTATAAGAGCTGCCCCTTTTGTCGAAGCTCCGGTTTTCAAAGCCGCAACAGTGCGCATGGTAGCAGCAGCTCCGGGCAAAGAACCGGTAAAAGAACATAAAATATTTCCTATTCCCTGCGGTATCAAAAGCCTTTTGGGCGGAGTAGCCTGCTTAGTAATTGAATTTGCAACCAGTCCGGTTAACAGGGTTTCTGAAGATAAAACAATCGCAAGCATTATAGAATAATGAAAATACGCAATAAAATTATGCAGAGCTGTTTTTGGAAGGACAACTCCCGGGAATGAAGCCGAAATTTCAGCAATTTTATCAACATTAAAGCCCAGTTTTACTGATATTATTGTACAAATAACGAGAGCAATTATTTGCGCCGGAACAATTTTATTTATAAATTTCGGGGTAAAAAATACAATTAACAAAGTCAGGAAACCTAATATCAAAGCATCAGTGTTTGCAAAATGCAATGTCATAAACAGATTTTTCAAGCTTTCAATTGTATTTGAAAAAGGTTTTAATCCAAACAACGGATTTAACTGCATAATAATAATAATTGCGCCGACCCCGTTCATAAATCCTGAAATAACCGGATACGGAATGTATTTTACTATATCCGGAATTTTTGTAAAAGCTATTAAAAACTGTATAACCCCGGCGGCAGCAATAATAAAAATTACGGAAGAGATGTCATTATTAAGTGAATGCATAACTGAAGCAATAACAATTGCAACAGGCCCTGTTATACCCGCAATCATAGGAACTTTAGAGCCAATCAGACCGGAAACGAAGCAAAGGATTATTGCCCCCCATATACCGGCACCGGCACCTAACCCGGTTGCGACCCCAAATGCCAAAGCCTGCGGCAGTGCAATTACTGCAGCATTCACACCGCCAAACATATCCCCCATAAATACCGTAAATTTAGATTTTATAAAATCCGGCTTATTCATATATGAAGTATATCATAAAAATTTCGTTATAATTGGGTACCTTAAAATAAATTATAAACTTTTATACTTACGCAACATCTGCGTAAGAGTTTTTTCAGCTTTTTGAATATGAGAAAGTTTTAGCCGTAAAAACTGCGACAATTCGGTTCTTGCAGGCAAATCTTCAAACGCGCACGAACGAGAAATTTTATCCGTATAAGACAACTTCAAGCCCAAACGGTAATACCCATACCTGTTTTTGGTAATAATAATTTCAGAATCCTTTGAGCCCCAGGTCTTTACCTGTTGAAGCTGTTCCTGCAGAGCTTTGTTAGTCTGTACGCTGCTTCTATTAGCCGCAGCCTGACGCTTAAGCTGATACATAACCTGCTCAGACACATTTGCGGTAAACCTTATATTAGAAACCCCATTATTAATCTGCATAAAACAATCCTTTCACAAAGGGATAAAACGCCAACAAAATTTTTTTTGCCATTTTATTAATCCTCTTTATGAAAATTTTTCCACTTTAACGAAGGATAAGTTCTTCTAATACTTGACCAGTCAACTTCTGTACTTACATCAAACTTTTGACGGGCAGCTTCCCAATCCTTTATAAAGTCCGCACAGGCATGATCCATAAAATGAAGCCTGTCAGCGCAAACATAAACATTTTTATCATCCGGCAGCTTCTCAAAAATATCAATCAATTGCGGAAGCTGAAGAAATACAATATTCCCTGTAAGCTTAACAACCAGACGGTTTTCCTCTTCTTCAACCCTTATGCGCACACTAAGCATTTTAAATACACTTTTTGCAAGCGCTGCCCCAAAACCGACCAAAATCCCTTCAAACAAATTTGTACAAAGAATTGCAACAAGTGTAATCATATAAATTGCAAATTCACCTTTACTAAGCTTATAAAGCTTTTTGGCGGCATCTATATCAACAAGTTTGTAGCCAGTATAAACAAGAATAGCGGCAAGTGCAGATTGCGGGATATAATTCAAAACCTGCGGGAAACAAGTAACAAAAAACACCAGCCAAACGCCATGCATCATTGTAGAAAGTCTTGTTTGGGCATCAGCATTAATATTAGCGGCACTTCTGACAATTACACCTGTGATAGGCAGCCCGCCGACAAGCCCGGACAGAGAATTTCCTATACCTTGTGCTATAATTTCCTTGTTATAATCAGTCTTTGAGCGTTCACACATTTTATCTATTGCATTTGAAGTCAGAAGGGTTTCTGCACTCGCAATAAAAGTTATAATAAGGGCACTCAAAAGAATTTGCCCGTTAAAAACAGATTTAAAAAGCTCAGGCTTTATAAAAGTAACATTTTGCCAAAAATTTGAGCCTACCGCAATGTAATTTATAATATCCAAATGCAAAACCGCAGCAACAACTGAAGCCAAAATAACAGCGACAAGAGCCGACGGGATAACCTTAAACTTTTTATTAGGAATATTATTCCATAAAATTATTGTTCCTATAGTAAGAATACCTATAAAACAGGCAATATGGTGATGTGAGCCGTCAAACGGCAAAACAGAATGATAGATAACATAATATAAATCCGAAATATTTTTCAAAAAGCTGTTACCCGGCTTATTATCAAGCATTATATGAAATTGTGAAAGAAATATTGAAATACCGATACCGGCAAGCATTCCCTGGATAATAGCAGGTGATATTGCCCTAAACCACTTTCCTAATGAAAACAAACCAAAAGCAATTTGCATCAAACCCACAACAAATATTATTAAAAACAGCTTTTCAACACCTTCTGCGGCAATAATATCAGTAATAATAAGTATTAACCCGGCAGCCGGCCCTGATACCTGCAATGAATTACCGGAAAAAGCACCTACAACAATCCCGCCTATTATGGCAGAAATCAAACCGGAATAGACAGGCAGCCCGCAGGCAATAGAAATACCGATAGCAAGAGGCATCGCTATCAAAAAAACTATTATTGACGCCAAAAAGTCCTTTTTTAATGAGGTAAAGTTTAATAAATTCATCATACAACTTATGTTAACAGGGTGTTACGAACATGGCAAGTACCCTGTTAAAAACGTTACATTAATAACACAGGCAATCATCAAAAATCTATTAAGGAAAAAGCAGCCTGCATAGGTGACAAGCTGCTTAGATTGTGATTGTGTTTATTTTTTTATAGCTACTTTGGTCTAAAGCCCTCAGCCTGACATGAGGCGTCATTGCGAAACGCCGCAATGTAATAAGTTGTCATCCTGAGGATGAAATCCGAAGGATCTCTTCTTACA
>CALUUU010000155.1 GCA_944324035.1 Candidatus Gastranaerophilales bacterium | reverse complement strand
TAAAAGCTTCAAAAAGCTGTTCGGCCTGGTAATCTTCTCCGAACACACCGATTACAGATATTTTACCGTTATTTAATGTTGAAACATTGTGTGCGGCATTAGATGCACCGCCTAAGATAGGTTTAGTGTGTGTATGCTGCAGAATAAGAACAGGAGCTTCACGGGAAATACGTTCGGCATCTCCGTAGACCATCTCGTCCATTGCGAGATCCCCTATTACAAGGATTTTCGGCTCTGTTAACTTCTTAATATAAGAAACCAGTTTTGCTTTATCAATATTCATAAAACTTTTCCCTACCGGAAAAGCTTAGCACGAAGGTATTAAAAAATCAAATTTCAGACGATATTAATACTTTTTCCGGCTGACAGACAGTATTGGAGAAGGCGCTTTCAAAGGCAAAGTAATCTCGCTTGAAGGATCAAATTTTTTAATCATAATTGAGTTTTCGTTATTTTCAGAATTCGGCTCAATCGGAACATTCCAATTTATCTTTTTGGTGTTTGATTTAGCGGCATCAGTATCTACTTTATTATTAGAAGAAAAAACTCTTGTAGAAAGCGCATTAATATACTTCTGGGTAAGATGTGCATAATCAAAAAGGCTTACTCCGTTAACATTCACCTTACGGGTTTCATGAATTTGCCTGATTAAATCTTCTTCGCTTCCGCCCATAAAAGTAACGAACAGTCCGGCAATTAAATCCGTTTCCGGCAATTTGTAATTTAAAACAGTTGTAATTTGTGAATTAAGAGTTTTTGGATTACAGGTCAAAAACAGCGGTGTAAAAGCCTTGACAAAATGTTTCTGTGACCAGGTAGTCCAGTCTTGCATTTTTCTTGAATATGCAATACCTTTGTCAGGGAATATAACCGCGCTCACATAAATTCCTTTTGAACTGCCAAGTTTTCCAACCTTTTCAACAAAATCTGTAACCTGCTGACGTCTAAAATCACCCCATTTAACCCAAAGTGGATGTGATGTTGTCATTTTAACCGGGTCTACACCATACTTTTGATAAAACATTGAGCGTGCAACATCTGTATACCCCCAATTTCCTGAAGCTGCAGGCGATATAACATGCGGGTATCTTATGTAATCAAGATTTATACCATCCGGTTTGTAATTATTGATTATTTCAGCAAGAAGCCTTAGCAAAAATTCCTGAACTTCAGGATTTGCCGGATCAAGAAAATATCCGTTATGCTCTGAAGACGATGGTGTCGCTACGGCAGATTCATATCCGGTTAAAGTCTTATTTCCCCAGTCAGGTTTTACTGCAAGAATATTTTTATAATATGAAGAAGGCTCTTGATTTCCCACATAAAAAGTTTCAAACCAAATATGAACTTTTATGCCCTGCTTGTGAGCTTCCCTAATCCAAACTCTAAGCGGATCAAAACCTTTAAATTTTTCATTCTGGGAAATAAACCCGTAACTTTCCATCGTTTTACTCGGAAATATTGTCCTGCCGTGAAAATAAGTTTCCAGGAAAATATTATCAATTCCGGCTTTTTTAATTTTATTTACAGCAGCAGCTATTTCGAGTTCTTTGGTTTCAGTCGGTCTTAGCCAAACACCCTTAAATTCATTTACTTTAAACGGAAGAACGCTTTTGATTGCAGCATTTGCGGATTCAATCGCAAGTTTTGAATATTTTTTTACATCCTCGGGATTTTTAGCACCTTTGCGAACATAATTTTGGGCGTCTTTTATAAAATTATTAGGCGCTTTCCAATCATAAGAAGGGTTCTGCCCTTTGTAGTAATTTATCATATTTGAAGCTTCTTCTATTTTTTGCAAAGCTTCAAACATAAGACTTTTAGAAGTGTTATATGTAGTAATTACACCGGTTGTTTCATCATAATAAATTTTTGTTCCAATGCTGATATTTGAATTAATCCAGTTTTTTGCAATTCCATGCCCGCTTATAACAGCGCCGTCATGCGGGATAAAAGAATCAGCTCCGCTCAATTCTGTCACAGTATTTCCAACAATAATGGCTTCCGCTCCAAACTCATTTGTAAGAGTTCTTTCGCCGTATTCCGGAGTATATAATATTAACTGGTCAACCCCTCTTGAACCCGGGAAATGTGCACCTGAACGATTTGAATAAGTTGTAGGGTTAACAGCATCCACCTGTTTTCTGGATTGGCTGAACAAAATTTCGTTCTGTTCCGGTTTGTACGGCACATACATATTATGTTCCTCCGCAAATGCAGGTAAAAACACAATATTTAAAATTAACAATATCAATAATATTAAATTCTTAAATTTCATTAATAACCCATCTCCGGTTGAAGCTGGTAATCTTTTTTACTGTAATATGTTTTATCCAATATTAAGATTTTCTGGCTTAAATTCTGCTGGCTTGGATTAAGCATACGGGAAACAGTATAATGGTCTTTTGCCTTCTCCAAATCCCCGAGTTTTTCGTAAACTGTTCCAAGACGGTTATGAACTTCGTAATATGAACCGTATCCGTTTTTCAAAGCCACTTTATAATACTTTAGAGCATTATGATAATCCTTCATATTAAAATAATACTCTGCGAAATAATAATTGGCAAAAGGATTAAGTTTTTCTAAGTTAATCGCCCTGAAAAAATAGTTTTTTGCCAGAGTTTTATGACCGTTGAGCTCAAGTATAACACCAATCTGTGTGCAAAAAACAGCGTTATCCGGCTGCATAGTCAAAAGAAGCTTATACTTTGCAAGTGCTTTTACAAGATAAGCTTCTCTCAAATTTTTATCTTTTTCAGCCACTCCCTTATAAAAATAAGCATCTGCTTCCTGTTCTATCTTTTGCGGCGACTTAAACGTGCTTGCGGCGGAAGTACTGCTGTAATTAAGGTCTTTCTTAGGTACTGTATCTGCCCACACACATGCTGCACATGCAAAAAACAAACATGTACTTAACAAAAGACAATTAAAAAAATTCTCTTTACAAATCCTCAGTATTTGCATAATACTTAATATCCTGACGCATAAATTTATCACGATCTTGCGCAGGATCAAGATAGTTAAAGAAATCTACGGTTTTATCAACGATTGTATTCCAAACCGCAGAATCGGTATACAGCTTTGACTGACGTCTGTCACTTATCGGAGTAACAAATTTTTCACCATTTACCTGGGCTTTATGCAAATTAACATACTTGACCGCTTCATTTGAACAGCCATAATTTCTCAAATATTCAGAACTCGTTGATTCTTCAACACCCAACCCTGCAAATGCCGGAAGAGATATTGCCAATACACCGAATACCAATAAAAATTTTTTCATAAAACACCTCTGCTTTATATATAATACTAACATTTTTTTGCAATACTTGCAATAATATTATAAAATCTTTACAACTAAAATAAATGTATTATTCGTATGATTTTTTAATAACTTCTTCAAGTTTCTGCAAAAGTTGATTTTCGGGAACCTTTGCAACAATTTCACCTTTTTTAAATATGTAGCCTTCTCCAATACCTCCGGCAATTCCGAAATCAGCATTTCTTGCTTCGCCCGGGCCGTTTACCGCGCACCCCATAGTTGCTATGGTAATAGGCTTATCCAAATTTTTAAAATGTTCTTCAACTTTTTTTGCTAAAGATATCAAATCAATTTGCGTTCTCCCGCAGGTCGGACAGGATACAAAATTAACACCGCCTGTTTTCAAACCCAGGCTTTTCAGGATATCTATACCCGCACTAACCTCTTCGACCGGATTTTCTGTTAAAGAAACCCTGATTGTATCACCAATTCCTTCGGCAAGAAGAGTGCCAAGTCCGATTGAAGATTTAATCAAGCCTCCGCGTAAGGTGCAGGCTTCCGTAACACCCAAATGCAGAGGATAAGGGATTTTTCCGGCAATTGAGCGGTAAGCTTCAATGGTAGTCAAAACATCTGAAGACTTCAGGGAAACTTTAATCAAATCAAAATCAAGCTCTTCCAAAATTTTGATATGGCTCATAGCACTTATCACCATCTTTTCAGAAAGCGGCATATCTTTATCTATCAAATTTTTTTCCAGCGAACCGGCATTTACACCTATTCTGATTGGAATGTTTTGTTGGTTGGCAAGTTTAACCACTTTTTCAACATTTTCACGTTTGCCAATATTTCCGGGGTTTATTCTAAGTGCGGAAATTCCGTTATTTATACATTGAATTGCAAGCCTGTAATCAAAATGGATATCTGCAACAAGCGGAACAGACGATTTTTTAACAATTTCTTTAACCGCTTCTGCAGCATCTTTATTTAGTA
>CALUUU010000154.1 GCA_944324035.1 Candidatus Gastranaerophilales bacterium | reverse complement strand
AATGACGCAACTTCATCTCTGCATTGTTTTCGAAGCTTTTCTATTTCCGCAGTCAATGCAATATATCTTTCACTTCCTTCTCTATATATTTGACTGGCCTTTGACATCATTTCATCAATTTTATTCTGATTTTTCGTATATGCTTTAACCATTTTCAGAGTGTTACTGTCAATTCCAAGTGCATCCAAATCGTACCTCAAATTTACTCTGTGGCTCACTATTGTTCCGGGATTACACTTATTAGGATCTGTTGTTGTAAAAGTTATAGTAGTATGGAAATCTTCATTGGCACTGGACATAGCATCCTTCATAACTGCTATATTACTGTGACTTAAGGTTTTTTGTAATAACCTCTCCATATTTTCTACATTTAATATTGTATTTCTTCCGGTCTTTTGGTAATTTTCATTTGCAGCTCCAAGTGCATCATACAATGCCTGCTGAAAATCACAATTATGTGCAAATGTATCTTTAAGTTTTCTGAACTCTATTCTGTGGATTGCACCTCTCTCTATCAACAGCTGTTCATCAGACAATTCCGGGTGCGGCAGCAAATAATCCATTTTACAGTAAAATTCCGAAAAATCCAACACATCCTGTGAAAGCTGCTTATCTTTAGATATAATCATTATACAGTTGGCATGTTTATATTTTTCAAAAGCATTGACAAAATATCCTCTGCCGCCAATAGCTTTATATATTTTATCTAATTCATATTCTGACTTTTTTATTCTAAGCTGCTCTTCCAGAAATCTATGTTTTTCTGTTGTCAGTTCTTTTATTTTTTTCCCTTTTAGGTTGTTATATTCTTCTATAGTCAATGACTCAAGCTTTTTCTCAGCTTCATCATATTTTTTTACAAGGGCCTCTTCTTTTTCTTTTTGCAGAATTCTGAGCTGTTCCTGAATTTCAGATTTGCCATTTTCATCAACAGTCTGCTCTTTCTTTTTTTCCAGTTCTTTTATTTTTTTTCTTACATTACTTACGTACTTCTCTTCAAATTCATCTTCAAAGTCCTTGGTAATATAATCTCTTATATCCTCATCAGTTAAAGAACTAAGTTCTTCCTGTACCTCTGAGCGCATCCTTCTTTCTGTCTCAGAAAATGGTGTTCGCCTTTCATTACGCCATCTGTAAAACCATTCAATATCTGAAGCTAAACTTTTGTCGCCAGTTAGAACTGCTGTCAGTTTTTTGTCAACCTCTCCTCTTATTTGTTTTTTTTCTGCTCTTAATTTTGAAATTGCATCTTTGTATTTTAACTGAATATTTTTTTTAGCTTCCGGATAGGTAATTGAAGACAATTCTACACTATCCTGTTCTCCACAAAAATTGACAGGATGCTTTTTTTGCAAATGTACAGGTATAATTCTGTTTGTCTGATACAATGTTATACTGTCTACCCGCATTTGTCAGCTTTCTATTAGTCTTTTTTTGTCTTCATCGAATTGATCAAGCATTTCTTTATCCAATTCAGGTTTTGAATTTTTTATAGCATTTAACAAATCATTTTGTTCTATTGTTTCTCCATTGTACAATTGCAGTAAAACATACATATATATTTTTTTTTGCTATTATAGCAGAAAATTGTTACAAATTATCAGAATCACTCAAGATAGTGATACTTCTGTGTTACACACAAAACTTGTATCCGCCGCCGTAGATGGTTTCTATATACTTCTTCCCGTCGGAAATTTTATCGAGTTTTGTTCTTAAATGTCTTATGTGAACCCTGATAGTTTCAATATCATCATCAGGAGAGTAACCCCATACATCTTTTAAAAGTCTTGCCGATGATACCATATTCCCGTGATTTTGGAAAAGCAAATTCAAAATATCAAATTCAATCGGTGTAAGTTTTGCTGTTTTATCATTAATTTTTACACTGTAAGTTTCAGGAAGAAGCGTGACTTCGCCTAATGTAAGCAGCTCTCTTGTAGAAGCTGATTTTGGTATCTGGTTAGTACGCTTTAATAAAGCTCGGACACGAACCTTCAATTCTTCCATCTCAAAAGGTTTTACAAGATAATCATCAACGCCGATATTAAATCCGTTAACCTTGTCATTAAGCTGCGAAAGCGCAGTGAGCATTAATATAGGTATATCTTTTGTTTCTTCATTTTTTCTAATTCTTTGCGCTACCGTAAATCCGTCAACATCAGGCATCATAACATCAAGTACAACAAGCGCCGGATTTTCCTGTTTGCAAAGTGCAAAACCCTTTATCCCGTCATATGCCTGAATAACGTTATGTCCTTCAAGTTCAAGGTTGACCTTGATAAGTTCATTTATTGCCGTATCGTCATCTATAACCAAAATTTTACTCATAACTTAATTGTATGATTAAAATATTTTTTTGAAAGTTGAGTTATCCAAAATATTAATAATTCTTAATAAAAATAGTACGCTTGAATGATGTATCTATACTGGGTTTGAACCATATTAGAAAAGAAAATTTTGTAATAAAAAATTTTTTAAGTGTAAAATTTACAAATTTTTTGTTTTTTATTGTAATATGTAATAGCGAAAGCAAATTTTTTGGTAGGTAAATATACATAAGTATAAAAGGAGGCACATGAATTGGCAATAACTTCACCATTTACAGCGTTTGAAAACGGAAAAAAAGAAATCCATTTGGGACAACACGTACTAGCTGAATTTTTTGATTGCGACCCCAACACTTTAAATAGTTTAGATAAAGTAGAAAAGTATATGGTAGATGCTGCATTGGAATGCGGTGCTACAATTGTACAAAAATGTTTCCATATGTTTAACCCGTATGGAGTTTCAGGTGTAGTTATTATTTCGGAAAGCCATCTTGCTATCCATACCTGGCCGGAACTTGGTTATGCTGCTGTTGACTTGTTTACTTGCGGCGACAAGTGCGACCCGAAAGTTTCCTACGAATTTTTGAAAAGAAAATTTAATTCCAAAAAGGCGACTTTCACAGAACTAAAACGCGGAATTATTGATGAAGCTACAATGAAGGTTATGGAAAAACCTTTTGAAATTATGCAGGAATCAATAGACTAATAAAATTTAAAAAACTTAAAAATACGATGGTCTAAATCAGACATCGTATTTTTTTGTGATAACATAAATATGAGGAAAGAGAAAATGTTACAGGAATTTTTATATTCAAAAATACACAGAGCTACAGTTACTGACGCAAACTTAAATTATGTCGGTTCTATTACTGTAGATGAAACATTAATGAAAGCTGCAAAAATCAGAGAATGGCAGAAAGTTGATATTCTTGATATCAATAATGGAGAAAGATTTCAAACTTATGTTATAAAAGGGAAACCTGATTCCGGATGTATCTGCTTAAACGGGGCGGCAGCAAGAAAAGTTCAGCCGGGAGATAAGGTTATAATAATATCTTATGCATATTTTACTCCTGAAGATATTGAAAACCATACTCCAACGGTAGTTATGGTTGATGAAAAAAATAAGATTATTCAAAATCATTAAGATACTAAAAAAGGAGCTTTGTTAAATAAAGCTCCTTTTTTAACAATATCTATTTTATAAAATTAATACCCAGTTCTTTTAGTTTTTCCATAACGGAATTTGCCTGTTTTTCAGACGGGGTTGAAATATCAATTCTATCTGTTCGAAAATCTGCCTGTACGTGATTTTTTTTAACAATATCGCTTACATGATTATATGCATATTGTACTTTTTGTTCTGCCGGGACAGTAATTCTTTTTGTAAAATTAGGGGTAACTTTAATCATTTTTCCATGCTCCTATGCCTTAAATTGAAATTAAAAACTATATATCTATTATACACAAAAGATAATGCTGCAGTATAAATAGTTTGACTTTAAAATCAAATTTTTGGTATAATCAAGGAATGGTAACGTTTAAACAATATTTGCGGCAGTCAACTACATATAAGATTTTTAAAGCTTTTTTTGTACAGATAGTTGATTTTTTAACAACATTTGGCAGTATTGTGGAGAATGGACTTGGAACTTTAAAGTATGTCTTAACTTTTCAGGTCGATTTTCAGGAATTGATGAGTCAGTGCGTGAGGTTTGGGATAAGTTCGCTCCCGATAACATTATCTATTGTGTGCATGACGTCAATAATTGTAACCTCGCAGGTTGCTTCCGAGATGGTAAAACAAGGCGGCGGGAACTTCGTCGGGCTATTGATGAGTATTCTGATTGTCAGAGAAGTCGGCGCTATAATGTCCGGGTTCGCAATTATTTCAATGATAGGTTCTTCTCTGGCTTCTGAAATAGCGACGATGAAGGTAACAGAACAGAT
>CALUUU010000153.1 GCA_944324035.1 Candidatus Gastranaerophilales bacterium | reverse complement strand
GAGCTAATAATGTTTGAACGTTTTACGGAAAAGGCAATAAAAGTAATAATGCTTGCCCAGGAAGAAGCTCGCAGATTAGGACACAACTTTGTAGGTACAGAACAGGTTTTACTTGGTCTTATCGGCGAAGGAACCGGTGTTGCAGCAAAAACTCTTAAATCTATGGGAGTAAACCTCAAAGATGCCCGCGCTGAAGTTGAAAAAATTATCGGGCGCGGTTCGGGGTTTGTTGCTGTTGAAATACCTTTTACCCCGCGGGCAAAGAGAGTTCTTGAGCTGTCATGGGATGAGGCAAGGCAGTTAGGGCATAATTATATAGGAACAGAACATCTTCTTCTGGGGTTGATTAGAGAAGGAGAAGGGGTTGCTGCCCGTGTACTTGAAAATTTGGGTGTTGATTTAAATAAAGTTAGAAGTAATGTTGTGAAAATGCTTGGAGAATCAAAGCCGCAGACAACAATGTCCGGTGCATCTTCTTCAAGTTCATCATCTTCTTCCGGCGGAAAAACCAAAACACCTAGTCTTGACGAATTCGGCAGAGATTTAACACTTGCGGCTCAGGAATTGCGTTTGGATCCGGTAGTTGGCCGTGACAAAGAAATTGAACGTGTTATTCAAATTCTCGCAAGACGTACAAAAAATAACCCTGTTCTTATTGGTGAACCTGGTGTTGGTAAGACTGCTGTTGCAGAGGGGCTTGCAATAAGAATTGTTAACGCGGAAGTTCCGGATATTTTAGACGGGAAAAAGGTTATCCAGCTCGATATGGGCTTGCTTGTTGCTGGTACCAAATACAGAGGTGAATTTGAAGAACGTCTTAAAAAGATTATGGATGAAATCAGACAAGCCGGTAACATTATCCTTGTAATTGATGAAATGCATACTCTTATCGGTGCAGGTGCTGCAGAAGGTGCAATTGATGCGGCAAATATATTAAAACCTGCTCTTTCAAGAGGGGAAATCCAGGTAATTGGTGCGACAACCCTTGATGAATACAGAAAATATGTTGAAAAAGACTCGGCGCTTGAAAGACGTTTCCAGTCTGTAATAATAGACGAACCAAGCGAAGAAGAATCTATTGAAATTTTAAAAGGGCTGCGTCCGAAATATGAAGACCACCATAAATTGATTATTTCTGACGAAGCTATTTATGCGGCAGTAAAATTATCTAATAAATACATTACTGATAGATTTTTGCCGGATAAAGCAATAGATGTTATTGACGAAGCGTCTTCTAAGGTTCGCTTGAAGGTTTCAACTCTCTCTCCGGAAGGTAAAGAGCTTGAAAAACAATTGCGTGCATTAATCAAAGAGAAAGAAGACGCAATTAGAAATCAGGAATTTGAAAAAGCTTCACAGCTAAGAGATGAAGAAGCTGATATGAAAGAAAGAATTCGTGAAGTAACTCAGCAGTATAGAGATGAACATGAGGCTAATAAGCCGACTGTTACTGCTGAAAATGTCGCGGAAGTTATTGCAACTATGACCGGAGTTCCTGTAACTAAACTTACGGAAGGTGAAAGTGAAAGACTTCTTAAACTTGAAGAAACGCTTCATGCCCGCGTTATTGGTCAGAATGATGCTGTTGTTGCAATTTCTAAGGCTATCCGTCGTGCAAGAGTCGGCTTAAAGAGTCCGAACAGACCTATCGGAAGCTTTATCTTCTGCGGTCCTACCGGTGTTGGTAAAACAGAACTTGCCAAAGCTCTGGCTGAAGCCGTATTTGGTTCTGAAGATAATATGATAAGAGTTGATATGTCAGAATTCATGGAAAAACATTCAACTGCAAAACTTATCGGTTCACCTCCGGGTTATGTCGGTTATGATGACGGCGGTCATTTGACTGAACTTATCAGAAAGAAACCTTATTCGGTTGTTCTCTTTGATGAAATTGAAAAGGCTCACCCGGATGTGTTCAATATTATGCTGCAGATATTGGATGACGGACGTTTGACTGATTCTAAAGGCCGTCATATCAATTTCAAAAATACAATTATCATCATGACATCAAATGTTGGTGCAAGCATGATTACAACAACATCAAGATTAGGTTTCTCTACTTCTGATGATGAGTCAAAAGACAAGTACGAAAAACTTAAAGAAACTGTCACGGAAGAAATGAAGAAGGCATTCAGACCGGAATTTCTTAACCGTATTGATGAAACAATTGTATTCTCTCACTTAAGCAAAGAAGAAATCAGACAAATTGTTGATTTAATGCTGAAAGATTTGTTCAAACGCTTGAATGAAAGAGAATTAACAGTAGAAGTAACTGATGAAGTAAAAGATCATCTGGCAGAAGCAGGTTATTCGGAAGCTTACGGCGCAAGACCATTGCGAAGGTTAATTCAGCGTAAGATTGAAGATATGCTTGCAGAGGAAATTCTCTCCGGAAAATACCAGGCTGGTGATACAATAAAGCTCATTATGGATAATGATAAAATCTCTTGTGAGAAGTGCTCAAAAAGAAAGCATAAATCAAAAGAAGAGGCTCCGGCAGAAGAAGTTTCTCAATCGTAAATCAATAAAGCGCCATTTAGGCGCTTTATTTTTGCTATTTGAGGATATGAGATTAAGCAAAACTTTCTGTTATGCAAATTTTTTTCTTTGTTCTCTTATATAGTTTATTATTCTTGCCGGAGTTTTTAGAACTGTTCCTATTTGGAGAGCCTCATTGTCTATTCTTTCTGTTAACGTCTTGTCAAGAATTTGAATATCCTTAGGGTCAAATACAGCAAGCTGTGACTGTCTGCCGCCGCTCAGGACGTCTACAAGTTTGTTTTGCGCAAAAATTCCCGAGCCTAAAGCTTCTCTGCTGTAAGCGGCATTATAGCCGTTTCTTTGAAATAGTTTTTTGACTACAAGTTCTATTATAGCAGGATTTTGAGCTTGTTCAGCACCTAATGTCATTACGAGTTGTCTCGTGAGAGCTGATAATTGTGCGTTGTTTACGACTGCAACTTTTGGGTTATCAATTTTTACCGGCAGAATTCCTCCAAAAATTCCTGCATAACTGCTTGCAACTTTTTTATCAGGAGTTAGATATACGCCTTCGCCAAGTTCACGTGCTCCTGCCGTAGCCTGTGATTTTTTAGGTATCAGGTGAAAGCCGCTTTTAGATATTGCACGCTGCTTTTTTGTACCATGATAAAAGACTTGTCCGTTTTCAATTATTCCATCAGCTACTGTTCCGATTTTAGAATTATACAGTTCTTCGTATGGGATATAATTTATATCAAGTCTGTTATCATATATTTTCTCAAACATTTGTTTTGCTTCATCAGCGGCTTTTTGTTCATATGCACTGTTGAATACTGCATCATGATATTTTTGCATTGCAGTATCCTGTTGTTTTTGTGCAAATCCTTCTAATTTGTCAAATGCTTCCTGATTATTTTTTTTGAATTTTTCTCCATAGCTCCAATAATTTTCAGGAGTTTTGCCTTTTGCTTTTGCCTTGGCCATTCTGTCTGAAAACATTGTTGCTTTGTATTCAATCTGTTTATATGCCCGGAGAACATCGTCCGGCATTTCTATCCCGTTATCATCGCAGAATTTTTTGTATTTGCGTAATTTATCCAATAAAATTGATTTTGAGTCGCCTCTTTGCTCAAAAATTGCGTTAGAAAGCTTGTCCCAGGTTTCATCAGAAATTGTTTCAACATATTTTTTTGCCTCTTGTCTTTTTAATGCAATAGCTTGCGTTGAGCTTGCTGCCCGATAAGACTTAACGCTCTGTTTGAGCATTTTAGCACCAGCCCAAATTTTCTTGATAGCATTTAGTTTCATTCCATTCCCCTTATAAAATTTTATTTCCCCTTACTTATATATAAAGAAATTTTATAAAGGAAAATTGCTTATTATTAAGATTATTTAATGTCTAAAAGTTTTGCGGCTTTAATATCCTGGTTTTCGTGGATAATTTCAAACATTTCGTTTAAAAATTTGCAGTATGGTGTTGGAATATTGTGTTTTTTACCCAGTTCAAGCATGGTGCCCGTGAACATATCTATTTCAGTATGTCTGCCGGCTTCTACATCCTGCAGCATGGAAGTTTTACCGTCAGGAACCATAGTATGAAGGTGGGCAACCGTTTCATCAATCATTGTATGTGTATTTCTTACTCCTTCGGCATTTGCAACAGCCTGCACTTCTTTCATAATATTTATGGCAAGCTGCATAAAATGGTTATTCTCAAGCATTTCGCCAAATGTCATACGTAAAAGCGCCGTTGTCGGATTTGATGCTACATTCAGCATATATTTACACCAGAGGGAATGCCTTATATCATCCGGAACTTTGTAATTTATGCCGGCTTTGTCAAAATATTCCTTAACTCTTTCAACCCGTTCATCCGGAAGCTTGTCAGCGCCGAATACAAAAGTATTTATACCGTCATGTTTTATATAATTACCTGTCCGAACAG
>CALUUU010000152.1 GCA_944324035.1 Candidatus Gastranaerophilales bacterium | reverse complement strand
CTTGACTATTCTTGCGTTTTGCATATTTTACCCTCCTTTTTCTCCAGTATAAACTATGTTCATACTTTTTTCAAGGGCAGGCATTTATAAATGCAAAACTATTTATAAAATAAACGTAATAATTTGCAATCATAGCTTGAAAAATTTTCACAACTGGGTTATTCTTTTAGTGTAAAATTTACACTTTACGGGTTACAAAATTTAAATATAAATGGCGGAAAAATATGACAAACGTAAATGAAAATATCAGAAATATAGCAATTATTGCACACGTTGACCACGGTAAGACAACTTTGGTTGACTGCCTTTTAAGACAAGCCGGAGTTTTCAGGGAAAATCAGCAGGTTCAGGAAAGAGTTCTTGACAGCAACGACCTTGAAAAAGAACGCGGCATAACAATTCTTTCAAAAAATATTTCAATAAATTATAAGAATTGTAAGATTAATGTAGTTGATACCCCGGGTCACGCTGATTTTGGCGGTGAAGTTGAGCGTGTATTAGGCATGGTTGACGGCGCATTGCTTAT
This sequence comes from Candidatus Gastranaerophilales bacterium, assembly GCA_944324035.1. Taxonomy (GTDB): domain Bacteria; phylum Cyanobacteriota; class Vampirovibrionia; order Gastranaerophilales; family Gastranaerophilaceae; genus UBA1221. The sequence goes on along the minus strand of CALUUU010000152.1, from coordinate 3,952 downwards.
TGTAGATGCTGCGGAAGGCCCTATGCCTCAAACAAGATTTGTACTTTCAAAAGCATTGGAATTAGGCTTAAAAATAATTGTCGTAATTAATAAAATTGATAAACCTGCGGCAGAACCGTTAACAGCCTTGGATAAGGTATTTGATTTATTTACGGAACTAACGGACAGAGAAGATTTAATAGATTTTCCGTTTATTTTTGCAAGCAGCTTAAACGGCTATGCAATAAAAGATTTGGATGATGAAAAGAAAGATATGATTCCTCTTTTGGACTGCATAATGGAAAATATTGCTCCGCCTACAGGTGATGCTGATAAGCCTCTGCAATTCCAGGCAACAACATTGGATTACAACGATTATGTCGGCAGAATTGTAATAGGCAGAATTGTAAACGGCAAAATTAAATCACAGGAACAGGTATGTGTTGTGCATGCAGATGGTTCTCAGGAACGCGGCAAAATTACAAAACTCTATGGTTTCCATGACTTAGGAAGAATAGAAATCAACGAAGCTTTTGCAGGAGATATTGTGGGTATTGCAGGGTTTTCCGATATTCAAATCGGTGAAAGTATTTGCTCTTTGGACAATCCGGAGCCTTTGCCTTTAATTCATGTAGACGAACCTACATTGCAGATGAATTTTTCTGTTAATGACAGCCCGTTTGCCGGTAAAGAAGGTAAATTTGTAACTTCACGCCAATTAAGAAAAAGACTTTACAATGAATTGGAAAAGAATGTAAGTCTGCGGGTTGAAGATACAGACAGCACGGATGTTTTCAGAGTAAGCGGCAGAGGCGAACTTCATTTAAGTATCTTAATTGAAACAATGCGCCGTGAAGGTTTTGAATTCCAGGTATCAAAACCGGAAGTAATTTATAAAACTATAAACAATGAACTTTGTGAGCCTTATGAAAATTTAATTGTAGATGTTCCGGAAAGCAATGCCGGAAGCTGCATTGAGCGTCTTGCAGGCAGAAAAGCCGAAATGAAGGATATGCAGACCAGCAAAGGGCGTACAACTTTAACATTCCACATCCCTGCACGCGGACTTATCGGGTTTAGAAGTGAATTTATCCGTATGACAAGAGGTGAAGGCATTATGTATCATACTTTCCTTCATTACAGGCCATATGCCGGAGATATTCCGCGCCAGAGAAACGGTTCTATTATTGCTTTTGAAGAAGGAGAAGCAATTCCTTATGCTCTTGCTCAATTTGAAGACAGAGGAACTTTCTTTGTAACTCCGAAAACGAAAGTTTACCGCGGTATGATAATTGGTGAATGTAACAAGCCTCAGGATATTATGGTTAACATCTGCAAAACCAAGAAATTGACAAATATGAGAAGTGCAACCGCAGATGTAATGGTTACTCTTCAGGCTCCAAAAATTCTTACTCTGGAAGAAAGTCTTGAATATATTGCAGATGATGAGTTAGTAGAAATAACGCCGCAAAGTATCAGAATTCGTAAGGCGGACTTAACCAGAAAAGTTTATAATTAGTTGAAAAGCTCCATTCTCCGGAGCTTTTTTATTAGCCGTAACTATTGATATAAAACTATCTTTACACGATATAAAGATTATGTAAGGAAATTTAAGTTCATCAAATTTTGAATTATAATATAAATATAGGTTAGAAAAAGTAATGGAGACATAAAGATGGAAAAAGTCACTGAAATTCTTACAAAGTTAGAAAATGCAGATAACACAACAAAAAATGAACTTGAAAATAAATTAGTAAACTGTGGTTCTTCAATTGTTCCTCAATTGGTAGATCAATTGCAAGTTGTTAAAGGTATCAAAAGAGGTGTTGTTGCAATGACTTTAATCAGAATCGGTGATGCTTCTATCAAGTATTTAGAAAAAGCTGCACACGATAATAAAGATTTTGAATGGGTTGCAGAATACCTTATCAGAGAAATTAAAGGCAGTATTGCAGCTTAAATTTGAAATTTAACTTATAAAGATAAAAACACCTGATAAAATAAATCAGGTGTTTTTTTATTCTAAACTTAATAGGGAGCTATATAGCATGTTCTATAGATACCGTCAGGTGATGTCTTAAGCCAAGTATAAACAAGGATGGGATGGCGAGTTATATCAACAGAGAAATTAATTTACAAAATTCTAATTTTTATGAGATTTTTCGGGCTCCGTCCTCAGAATCTCATTTTCTGTCATCTTGAGCGTAAGCGAAAGATCTCCTATTACACGATACTATGAGATTTTCGATATAACTTATAATTAGGCTCGTAATAATATAGGAGTTTTTAATTATGGCTTTATGGCAAATTTTTTCAATAATTGCTGTTGTTGCAGTGATATTGGAGATAGTTATTCCTTCCGGATTCTTCCTTAACTTTGCTGTTGCTGGTGTATTAACGGCTCTTTTGTCTTTGTTTGTAAACAGCTGGAACGCTTTGATAATAGATTTTATAATTTTATCATTGCTTTCAATATGGCTTATACGCCCGCTGTTATTAAGACATCGTGAAAACAAAGATAATCAGACCGGACTGGACGGCAAGTATATCGGGAAAACAGCAAAAGTGACGGAAACTGTTACTAAAAATTCGGGGACTGTTACTATTTATGATGAAAGATGGGATGCTCGGATTATGGACGGAGAAGATATTCCGGCAGGAACTGAGGTAAAAATTGTTAAAAACGACAGTTTAATATTGTATGTAGAGAGAATTTAAAGAAAGGGTAATGATGGGTTTACTTATTTTAATTTTATTGGTTGCTGCAATAATTTACGTATTCAAAGGTATAATTATAGTTCAGCAGCAGCAGGAAGTTATTATCGAACGTATGGGGCGTTATGAGAGAACTCTTACTGCCGGGCTTAATTTCATATTTCCTATATTGGAAGCTCCGCGCGGAATTCTGACTAAGGTCACTCAAAGAGGGTTTGACGGTCAGCAGTATTTTATACTTAAACAGGTTGATAGAATTGATAAACGTGAACAAATGTATGATTTTCCGCGTCAGAACGTAATTACAGAGGATAACGTATCTATCACGATTAACGCTTTAATATATTTTCAGATTATTGATTCAAAAAGTGCGGTTTATGAGATTGCTAATTTGCCGGAAGCCATTGAAAAACTTACACAGACAAACTTAAGAAACCTTGTCGGTCAGATGGATTTGCAAAAGACACTGACTTCCCGTAACACAATTAATACGGAGCTTCGTACAATCCTTGATGAAGCTACAAACAAATGGGGCGTAAAAGTCAACCGTGTAGAAATTCAGGATATCTTCCCGCCTGCTGATATCCAGGCTTCCATGGATAAACTTATGAAGGCTGACAGAGAAAAAACAGCTACCATTACAGAAGCAGAAGGTTTGAAAGAAGCTGCAATAAGAAAAGCCGAAGGTGAAAAAGAAGCGGCTATCCGTTCAGCCGAAGGTGAAAAGCAGGCTGAAATCTTAAGAGCGGAAGGTGTAGCGCAAGCTCGTATTATCGAAGCTGAGGCAGAAAAAGAAGCTATTAACAGAATAATTGAAGCTTTCGCTGATAAAGGCCAGCCGGACAAATATTTGATTGCTATGAAATACCTTGAAACACTTGGTGATATCTCAAAAGGCCAGAATAACAAAGTTGTTTATATGCCGTATGAAGCGTCAGGAATTCTGGCTTCAGTTGATGGTATCAAGCAAATGTTTGATAAACCGGCAAAATAAACAAATAAATAATATCATATCCAAAAACAAGCGGGATTTATATATTTCCCGCTTGTTTTGTCTTTATTTCTTCTGCTAATGATTGCAGGTTCCATTATACTCCCAAGCTCCATAACCAGATGAGACCCACCATCCCCCGGCATTGACACAGGACTCATAATCCGTACAAAACTGCGGGGTTTCAGCGGAGCATTCCTGAACATCCGCGAGTTCCTCAGAAATATCGTAAAGCTGCCCTCCTTCGCCTGCGAACCTGAATTTAAG
>CALUUU010000151.1 GCA_944324035.1 Candidatus Gastranaerophilales bacterium | reverse complement strand
ATGTTTTGCTTCTGAAATGTACGGCAGAAATTTAAAGATTTGCGGACATTTTGACATCAAAAGCATATCCGCTTTTTTCCTGAAATTATCTTTTATTGCGGAATATAAACCGCACATACTGCCAAGAGTATCACCATCAGGGTTTATATGAGAAATTATAAGTATATTTTTAGATGATTTTATGATATTATGTAATTGTATCCAATCCATTCCTTTATATTAACACAAAATCACGGGGAAGCAAATTTGAAAAAAATCTTATACACTGACTTCGTTTCTACAGAAGAGCTTATGGCAGAACTTTTGGAGCAAAAAGAGTTTAAGAAGGCTATGACACGTTCCAACTTATATAAGTTCTGGGGAAAAGTTGCCGGTGCAAAATTTGCGGGCAAATCAAAGCCTTTTTCAATGATGAGCGGCGGCATTATGGTTATCGCCTGCGAAAGCCCTGCTGTTGCTCAGGAACTTTTGTTGAAAAAAACACAGCTTCTTATAAGATTTAAACCTTATCTGGAATCTTTAAAAATTAATGTAAAAGATTTAAGGTTTGATACAAAAAAGTGGGTGCCATAGTTATTATTTTATAAGTTTTTTACAAATCCTCAAAGCCTGGTGATGTTGCCGGCAGATTTCTGTATCCCTTATTTGAGTGAACCGTCTTTTTGATGTATTTATTTGAGTAATTGCCTTTTTCAAACAGTTTTTTCAGAGTATTTTCTCTGGTTACAAGCGGATGAAGATTTTCGTCGCTTTCCGGGTATATTCTTAAAATTTCACACCATACTGCAGCTTCCATTGTCCAGGCGTATGTTTCTTCTGCCAGAGAATTGTATTCATCCTGATGTAACGCTTCATGTGAAAGTAAGGCTGCTATTGCGCCGGGAGGAGCATCTTTGTGGCGCGGGTTTATATATATAAACAAATTTTTCCCTTTTTTCCAACCAAGTGCATCAAAGGATTTGTATTCAGGATTAATTTCCGCTAAGTCTTTAAACTCTATCTTGACTGCCCTTTGGGATAAGTTGTTCCCTAAAATTGCATTTCTTGAAAACTCTCCGTTTGTTCCTTTCAGCATATCAAGTGCTACATATATCAAAGGATCTTTTCCTGTAGATTTGTACACCGGTATAATCCCTTCTATATATTCTTTAGTATATTTTTTAGGAAAATTTGCGGGTATTGTATAGTCATCCAGCTTCCCTTTTGAATATGCAGGCATGATTAAAATTGCTTGTGCTAATGCCAGTGTACACAGTATCTTTTTCAAATCCATACAGCTTATCTCCTCTTCTCAATCCCTAATTAATATTTATATTATACTTATATTTATTTGCAAGGCAAATTTTTTCTGTTCATAGAGGCGTATTCTCTGTATAGAATTTTATATTCCTCAGAATCATCTATACTTTCGGCTTCTTTTATATATTCAAAAGCTGTTTTTATATCGTTTGATAATTTATAGATTTCTGCCATTTTTGCATAGTACTTGGCGTTGTTTACATCAAATGTTATTGCCCGTTTCATACATTCAATTGCTTCTTCGAAGTCCCCTTCTTCAATACGCACTAGAGCAAGATAATAATAGCCTTCTGAGCAATTTATATCTATGGATAGAGCTGACTGGGCAAATTCTTTTGCTGTTTGAAAATCCTTAGCTGCATATGCTGCTTTGGCACCCAATATATAACCGTATATGTAGTTTTCATTTTCGGTTATAACACTGTTTGCAATCTTTTGTGCTTCTTTGTATTTTTTCTCTTTAAGATAAATATCTCCAAGGTCGCATTTATAACTTAGATTGTCGGGGTTTCTCTGCAGCACGGTGTTTAGATATGATTCGGCTTTGTCATACTTGCCAAGTTCAAGTTCAATTTTTGAAAGCGATGTCAATGTAAAATCATCGCAAACATTTTCTTTAATATTAGATAGCAAAAGTTTTTCCGCTTCAAGATAATTTTTACCGTTAAACAGTAAAAGTGCTCTTATTACTCTTGCAGGGTAATATTTCCCGTTTTGTTCCAATATAAAATCAATTTCTTTTTTTGCTTTTTCGTCTTGTTTATACTTGAAATAAAGATATGCAAGTGAATATCTGTAATCAAGATTGTCAGGAGCCAGTTGGATAGCTTCTTTATATGCGTTTACAGCTTCTTCGTACCAGCCGTTGAGAAAATACGCGTTTGCAAGGTTGTATAAATATACCGGATTTGTTTTGTCAATGGAGGAAGCTTTTGAAAAATCTTTTATTGCATCTATAAACTTCATTTCGTCCATTGCAAAAAGTCCCTGATAATTTAAAATTTCAGGATTTTGTGTGTTTTTTCCGAATTTTAAAAAGATTTCTTTTGCTTTATCAAAGTCATTTTTATCAAATGCAATTTTCCCAGATAAAATTAAAAAATCTTCATCATCTGAATTTGCTTCCAATACTTTGGCAGCTATTTTTTCTGCGTCTTCTGTTTTTTTATTGTTGTATAGTGCATAGGCATATTCATATAGGCATTTACTATCATCTGAAATTTTGTCTTGGTATTTGGCAAGCTCTTCCAGCATATCAAGCTTTCCGCATATATTTACAAGTGAAGCCAGGTTTTTGGAAGAAGGTTCTATTGAATATATTTTTTCAGAAGTTTCTTTTGCCTGCATCAAATCCATCTGTTTAATATAAATATTTTTCAATAGTTTAAGAGCCTGAAGATGAACACTGTCTTTTTCAAGAACCTGCTGTATATATTGGAGCGCACGAGGGTAGTTATGCAGAAGATAATAAAGCTCGCCAAGCTGATATAATATTTCATTGTTATCAGCTTCTAAAGATAAAGCTTTGTAAAGCATTTCAATTGCCTGTTTATAGCATTCCTGTGATTTTAATTCAAAAGCTCTTTTTATATAATTTAATATTTCTGCATTTTCAGGCATAATTTCTCCATTTATTTTTTATGTATTTTTTTTGTTTTATGTTTTTTGCGGTTTGCAGCAGGCTGCGGTATGTTATTGATTATAACCAAAACTTCTTTATCTCCGGCCATTTTCAGATTGTTTCTTGCTATTTCTTCAAGGCTGGAGGTTTTTGAGAAGAGTTTTATATCACTTTTAAGGTCTTTGTTTAATTGTTCCGCTTCATCACGGACTTTTTCCATTGTGTTAATCTTACTTTTGTAAGCTATTGTTTTAGAAATGTTCAATATTACACCAAAACCGACTTGTATAAGGCAAAACAATAATACAATTGTAAGAAAAGAATAATAGAACCTGATTTTTTGCTTATGACGTTTTGATTTTTTTCGGGATTTTTCTGCTAATTTTTTTGCAGATTTCTTCCCCGCAGGGTTTTCCTGCTGTTTTTGCGAAGAATATTCTGTGTGTTCCTGATTACCTTCCATTTTAACCTATACTCTCGAAGTTTATTATATTAAAAATTAATGAATATGTCCAGTTAGTGAAAGCAAAATTACCATTTGAATTGTGTGGAAAATTTAACTGAAGATTTTATTATATTTTTGTTTTCGTCAAAAGTTTGTCCTGCACCAAATTCAAATCTTACCCTGTCATCCTGAGTCGGCTTTATTGACAATATCAGCGAATTTTCTTTTCTGTTTCTTGTAATATCTGAGGTTAAAACATCTTTAATCGAAATATACTTGTTTAACTTTAATTCCGGAGTAAATGAAAATTTATCTACAACCGTACTGTATGCAACACCGGATTCTTTATTGTAAGCGGAACTTACAGAAAAATATTTCCTGTCATATTTTGTATATAATGAAGTTGTAAATCCTAAGTCTGATGTGTCAATGCTTTCGTTATATGAGGTACCTATTGAAAAATTGCCTTTCCGTGCTACTGCGCCTGTATCTATAGGCGCAATGTTATAGGAGATATCGCCGGAACGCGCGTATACATTTTTGGCAAAAGTTGTCATAGGTAATTTAACATTACTTGCGCTCACTGTGTCAAACTTCTGCGGTACTCTTAAGTTTAATACAAGATTTTGGTCTTCATCTTTTAAAAATATAGCATCAGCGTCTTCTGTGTATTCAAGATAACCTTTTAACTGAGTATCGTTTAAAGACAGAGGTATCTCTTCTTCAATATCATCTTCTGAAGCTGAATATTCATCTGACGCATCTCCATCTGTATCTTCTATAAATTCTTCATTATCGTTGGTATTGTTTTGTTCCGGCGTATCATCAGGAAGCTGCCAGATAAAAATTGAGCGCAGTTCAGGCTCTTCTTTGGAAGCATTACTCTCATTTTTGTCAGAATTCTGCTCTGCCTCGGAAATAATTTGGGGTTCTGTATTGTTTGAATACGCAGGCATTGCCAAACTTAAGCCAAGTATGAAAAATATTATTAAAATCTTTTTCATAATCTTATTTTACAACTTTAACGTATATTCGTCAAATAATTGGAAGTTTTACATAACCCATGTTAGTGCCTGAGGCACATCAACATGACGCTTCGCTGTGTGATATGCACCATTAATCTTCTAA
>CALUUU010000150.1 GCA_944324035.1 Candidatus Gastranaerophilales bacterium | reverse complement strand
AGCGAGCATTCAAAGGCTAAGGTTGAACTTGACAACATGTCAAGAAATTACGAAAACAGCGAAAATATCTTAAAAGAAAAAGCTGAATTTCTAGCGCAGTCAGAACCTAAAGTTCAGGAACTCAACAAAAAACTGGATAAACTTGAAGAAAAAAATCTTGAAGTCAATGACAAAATGCTTGAAGTTAAATCCGGAATTGAAGAAATTGAAAAACTGATAAATGACAAAGACCTTAAAGATTTGAAGGAAAAGACAGAAGGCGTAGAAGCTGAGATTAAGCGTCTGCAAGCAAATTTGATGACAACAAATAATGACAAAAACGACCTTGAACGCAGAATAAACTTCAACGAAGACTTAATTAAAACAAAACAGGAAGAAATTGAAGAAAAAGAAAAAGCTAATGTTAAGCTTGAGGAAGACAAAAGCGTATTCAAAAATGAAATAGACGGGCTTAATAAAAAAGTTGAAGTTCTGGAAGAACAGATTGCTGTAATTCAGGACAAACTCGGGGAGCTTCTAAAACAGCGCGATGAGATTTCAAATGATATTAACGAACTTGAAAAAGAACGTCATATCAAATCTTCTGATATAGAAAGAATTGCCGAGCAGATAGAATCTTTCAGAGCCCGCAGAAGAGAACTCGAACCTCAGCTTGATACTGCCAAAAAAGAGCTGGAAGATACCGGAGCAGATATTTCTAAATTAGAGCCTGTAGAAATTTCTATTGATGAAATAACTTCTAAAATCCAGCGTCTTGATAAAAAGATGACAGAGCTCGGAGATGTTAATATGAGGGCTTTAACATCATATGATGAAAAGCTTGCCCGTCAGAACGAACTTAAGGAAAGAATAGAAGTTCTTTCTAAAGAACGCAAAGAAATCTTAGAGAGAATGAACGGCTATGAACAGCTTAAAAAAGAAACGTTTATGAAAACTTACAATAACATAAACGAAAACTTCAAGAGTGTATTCCATCAGTTGTCCGAAGGCGAGGGCGAATTAAAGCTTGAAAATCCGGAAGATCCTCTAAGCGGCGGTATGACAATTGAGGCACAGCCAAGGGATAAAAAACTCCAAAGGCTGGAGAGTATGTCAGGCGGAGAGAAATCGCTTACTGCCTTGGCATTTGTCTTTGCAATTCAGCGTTATATGCCGTCGCCATTCTACGCATTTGACGAAGTTGATGCAAGTTTAGACACAATGAATGTTGAACGTATCGCCCAAATGGTGCAGGAACAATCAAAAGATACGCAATTTATAGTAGTTAGTCACCGCAAACCTATGATAGAATCAGCTAATAGAACAATCGGTGTCACTCAAAAAGAAAAGGGCATCACAAGGGTAACGGGAGTAAAATTAAGAGATTAGTATGAGTACGGCTGTAGTAAATTACAATTTAGACTTACCTGAAATAGAGAAAACCGCCGAAAACGAAGGTATCGGCATTCTTGTTTCAATGGCTAAAGCCGGCAAGATTGATCCTTGGAATATAGATATTATTGATGTTACCGATAAATATCTTGCACACTTTTGCTCAATGAAATCCCAGAACTTAAGAATTACAGGAAGAACCTACCTTTTCGCTTCTGTTCTTTTGAATATGAAGTCAAAAATTCTTGACGGGGTAGATGTATTACAGTTTCAGGATGCCCCTGAAGACAATATTGAATATGACGATGACGGATTTATTGTAGAGTATCCCGAAGATGATATTCCGACAACAAACGCCCAGACAATAGATGATGTACTGCAAAGACGTACCAGCGTACGTTTAAACCGCAACCGTGTCGTTACTTTGCGCGACTTAATCCGTCAGTTACAATTTTATGAAAAATTAGAACAGAAACAGTCTTTAAAACAGGCTCATGAAAGGGCTAAAAACAGAGTACGCTCTTATGCGAGATTTACTCCGGATGATATTATTAATCTTGCGCACGAAGAGTATATTGAAGATTGCGTTTTAAGATTAAAGGAAAACTTGGTTCAGATTTTTGAACGACAGGATAAAATAGAGTTAAATGAACTCACTCTTCTCGGTATGGATAAAATCAGTGCTTATATTGCACTTTTATTCCTTAGTGCCGAAACTGATTACGATTTGGAACAGAAAGAATTTTATTCTGATTTGTACGTTGTGAGAGGTAATAATGGAACAGCAGAAGTCAATGGAACAGTTGAAAGCGAGAATTGAAGCTGTTTTATTTACGACAGCTCAAGCTTTATCAATAAAAGAAATAGCGGAAATTTTAGAAGAAGAAGATTTGGACAAAACAGAAGAAGCCATGTTAGAATTAATTATGGACTACTCTTCACGTCCGGGAGCACTTGAAATAGACGACGAAAACGGTTATATTCTTCAGGTTAAAGAAGAGCATATGGATATCGTGGAAAAACTTTGTCCTGTAGAATTAAAACCGGCAGCACTCAGAACTTTATCGGTAATCGCATTAAAAGAACCTATCAGACAGACCGATTTAAAGGAATTGAGAGGCTCTAATGCATATGAACATGTTCAGGAACTGTTGGAAAAAGGGTTAATCAGCAGAACAAAAGATAAAAACGGGAGAAGTTATAACTTAAAAACAACACCTAAATTCGCAGAATATTTTAAGTTAAAAGGAGATACCCGTTCATTAGCAAAACTCCTTGAAGTTGATAAGGGAATTAAGGATAGTGTCAGCGACTAAAAAAATTTTACTTGGTACGGTTTTTATCGGACTGCTGGGATTTGCAGTCGGTGTAAATCTTATACCTGAATACTATTTCAAACTTGGCATGAATGCTTATGAAAAAGGAGATTACCAAACCGCATATAAAAACTTTTATAGTGCAAAATTAATAGCTCCTGCGGATACCGATTACAGATACTACTACGTACAAACCCTTACCAAATTTAAACCGACCGTAAGAATTCAGAAAGAAATGTTTAAATTTGTGGAAGACGGTAAAGACGACAGCGCCCACGTTGCTGCCGGAATACATGTTGCAATGTGGAAAAGCAACATTAACCAGCAATACGGGGACAATTATATAGAACAGGCGCCAATAAACAATCAGATTATGCGCTGGAACCCTAAAACCTTTCCATTAAAAGTTTTTGTAGATTTACAGGATGTTTCACAGGTTCCGGATTATTATAACACGGAAATCACCAGAGCGTTCGGGCAATGGCAGGCCTCTTCCGGATTTTTGGCTTTTACTTTTATTGATTCACCGGACTCGGCAGATATCGTTGTGAAATTTGCTCCGCTGCCTAAAAACAACTGCACGGAACTGGGCTGCAAATATGTTGTTGCACATACTATTCCTACAGTTAAGAATAACATATTAAAAAAAATGACTATCACCGTATATGATAAAGATGCAAACGGGAGCTATTTCTCAGACAGACAGCTTTATAATACTGTCTTGCACGAAATTGGCCATTCACTTGGCATTATGGGACACAGCTACAGCACTGACGATTTAATGTACATGGCAGAAGATGGCGCGGAAAATCCAATTCTAACGAGGTATCGCAGTGATTTTCAATACATTTCAATAAAGGATGTTAATACATTAAGGCTTTTATATAATATTATTCCGACAATAACAAATACACCGCTAAGTGAAATCAATACCGACAATTTAATTTATCCGCCTATAGTTTTGGGTACAACAAAAAACATGAGCACCCAAAAACTTAAAGAAGCACAAGCATATATAGAACAAGCCCCAAATCTGCCAAACGGTTATATAGATTTAGCAATTGCATACGATGAGCTCGGACAGTTTGAAAAAGCCACAGAATCTTTACAGAAAGCATTTAATACTGCTCAATCTGAAATGGATAAATATATAGTGCTCTATAATTATGCTGCACTATATTTAAATAACGATACCCCTGAAACAGCTCTTCAATATGCAAAACAGGCACAAGGAATAAATAATACAGAAGAAGTTGCGGATCTTATAAGTAATATTGAACACGCAATAGAAACTAAAACTTCACCATTTAAGGGAGCTAAGCTTTTAAAATAATCCCGGAATAATAAATAACGAAAAAAGGCTAAAATTGTCACCCTTGAAATAAATTCAGGATAAATTCTGAACTTGTTTTACTACTTTTTCAAAAATCTTTGATTTTATAAAAAATGTCTGGCTTGCCGCAGAATCTTACCACTGATAACTTCCTACGATTACATCAACCCGTCATTGCTGTACATGTCAAGTAATTAGTTACATAATTTATGTTATCGGTAGCTTTTTAATGCAAAAGTATCATTTATGTTCATTTCTTTCTCTTTATTTGCGAAGCAAAGCGGATTGTGAGCGTAGAGTGAAGAGTATTGCCGCAGGGCAATGCTCTGGAACTCGTAAAACGCGAACAACCAAGGAGAGAAAGAAATGAACCAAAGAAAGAGAAAGCACGCAAACGTTCCCTGCATTTCGCTGACGCTCAATGCAAAAATGATATTTGAGCTTTCAGCTCAAATTCTTTCAAGGCTCACTATCGCACTGCGTACACGTTCGCCTGACTCACCTTACGGTGAGTAACATTATGTCATCCCTGGAAGTGCCAAAAGGCGTCATTCTGAGGGC
>CALUUU010000149.1 GCA_944324035.1 Candidatus Gastranaerophilales bacterium | reverse complement strand
TTTCGGCTATTTCTTTTCTTTTGCCTCGCAACCAAAAGAAAAGAAATAGACATGTGCCGATAACATGGGTTATGTAAGATATAGTATCTGTAGAATTCGTTATATAATTCCCGTTTCATATTGTTGATTAATTGAAAAAAAATGTTATAATAAAACCTATGAAAAGGATTTGGTTAAGTTTAACTTTAGGTTTGTTAATGATTTTCTGTTGTCCTGTTTCTGCAGAAGATGCAGTTGTACCTGTTCAAATTGATGTCAGAAGTTATGACGGTGTTGAGGTTCCTGCAGGTACGTTTATTCCGGTTGCAAGCGCACAGGAAATTTCAACCCAATACTGTCAGGATGGATATAAAGTCCGTTTTACTTCTACAAATGATTTATATATGCATGAAACAAATATTATTCCTGTAAATACCGTATTTTTAGGTTATGTGGAAGGTGTGCATGATCCTGTTGTCGGTACAAATGCTTCAATGAAAATAAAAATTATAAAAATGATTTTGCCGGATGGATTTGAAATGCCTGTTCAGGGGTATATATATACTTCAAACAATAATTTAATTGGCGGAGAGATGTCGGCTCCGGCAGAATGGGTAAAAATGCCTCACTATCAGGGTAATATAGGAATAAATACTACTCTTCAGGTCAGACCGGGTAGGACAAGAAAAATGGGGAGCCATACTGTTATTACATCGGGTGAAGACAGGCTTATAATTTTGACCGATGCTGTTAAAGTTACCCACACCTTAACAAATTGACAAATATTATATATTTAATTAATAATATTGTTGTTGATGTGTATAATCAGATATTGATATATCAGAAAGGGAGGCTTTATGAGCAAAAAATTATTTATATCACTTGCTGTCTTTATGTATATGGCAGGTATTGCTTATTCCGCTGAAAATTATAATTATAAACAGGGCTCAACCACACCTGTGTATCAGCCGTCTTATTATAACGGTTTGAACCAGTCTGCAAACAGTACGCTAAAGGGCAGTGTAATAACGGTTCCGGCAGGGCAAAGTTTCCCTGCTGTAGTTACTGTTCCGCTAAATTCCGCTAATTTGACACTCGGGCAGAATGTCACATTGGCGCTTGGTTCTGACTTTTATTACAATAACAACTTAATTGCGCCGGCAGGCAGTTCTATTACCGGGAGTGTTCTTGAAGTTTCAAAAGCTAAACGCGGAAGTATGAATGGCAAATTATTGGTGAGATTTACACAAATTGTTACACCTTACGGAATTCAAATTCCTATTTCAGCCGTGATTAAAACAGATGATAATAAAGGTGTGCTTATTGGCGGTACAAAAATGGATGTTACAAAAGAATATACAAAAGATTTGGCAGTAGGTTCGGCTGCAGGCGCAGTTTCCGGTGTTGTGTTCGGGGCTTTGGCCGGCGGAGATATCGGCAGAGGGGCGGCACTCGGAACTGCTGTCGGAGCAGGCGGCGGACTTGTTAAATCTCTTTTTGACAAAGGAAACGATGTGGATATCCCTGCCAATTCCAGGGTAGAGCTTATTCTTACCCAGCCGATTACTGTAAATCCGGCAATATATAATTCTAATTATTAGTAATTAGGGCAATAATTTTATTTTTGATTTAGAATAGAATTATATCGAAAACTGATTAGGGTAAATTTTAACAGGGTAAAACATGTCAATCTTAGGTAAATACATAGACAATTTAGAAGAGAGAGAATTAGACGATAATAAAGGTTATACATTGCCTGCTGTTATGCGTGAAGATCGTGACAGTATCTCAATGGAAAAAGCCTTTGTATTGTCAGTAATTCTGCATATTGTTTTCATTGTTTTGGCGGTTAGTATTTCGTTTTTGCTGACCTGGCTTGGAATTATTATTCCGATATCAAAAAGACCTCAGCCAAAACTAAATGATATTGAATTTGTATTGGTTGAAAAAGAAGATACTCCTATTAATAAAAATACTCCGTACAGAGCACATATAAATTCAAGAGCCGGCGGGCACCATGATCCGAAACAAAAAGTTTCTATGCCGTCACCAAGTCCGTCTGCTCCATCAAAGTCGCAGGCTCCATCAGCTCCGGCAGCTCCTAAAAATTCATCGAAACCTGCTGCTAAGCCGAAGGCACAGCCTAAGCCTCAAAAACAGCAGTCTTTATTAGATAAGATTACGAAACCGGTTCAAAAGCCTGTTCAGCAGCAAGCACCTGCTCCGGCTCCGAAAGCTCCGCAGGTTGCTAAACCTAGTCCGCCGACAGCAAGGCCGTCTTTGAAGCCTCCAATGACTCCAAAAACAGTTCAAAAACCATCATCGGCGTTTAAAGTGCCTGTACCTTCAGGTGGTACGAAAAGCGGAACCTATGCTACCGGCCCTATAAGCGGTTCCGGAACAGCGGCTAAAGGCGGTTCAACCGGAGGTTCGGCAGCCGGTTCCGGTAAATTTACACCTGCTCCGGCTCTTGCACCGACAGGTAAAGGCGCCGGCGGCGGCAGTGGAACAAAACTCGGTCACGGCGGAGGTTCCGGAGGATACGGAAATCCGGGCCCGGGAAATCCTAACGGCAGACCTGGTATAGATGCAATCAGAGAACCTGATTTCGGCCCTTATATGAGAGAATTGCAGCGCAGAATAAAAATGAACTGGAATCCTCCAAAAGGAAATGAAAGTAAGAGGGTTGTTCTGTTATTCAAAATCGCAAAAGACGGCAGATTATTATCTTGTTCGGTATTTAAATCTTCCGGTTTGCCAAATGCGGATAAGGCTGCTTTGGATGCGGTTAAGCTTACAGCTCCGTTTAAACCGCTTCCGGTTGAATATAAGGGCTCAAGTATAGATATTCAGTTTACGTTTGACTATAACGTATTTGGAGCCACAGGTTACTAAAAAAATGTTAGATTAAATAATGAGGATTAAACACTATGGAACTTTTATGGAACTCAATTAAAATGGATTGGCCGGTATTATTGCCGATTCTTGTCTGTGCATTGCTTGTTGTGCAGGTTGTTATTCAGAGAATGTCTGTTTATAATAAAAACAGACGCGATATTAATAAGCTGATACCGCGTGTGCAAAGAGAATTGGCTGCAAATGACCTGAAAGGTGTACAAAATATAGCTGTACAATGCGGCGGAGTTGTCGGAGAAGTTTTGGAAGAAGCTGTCAGAATTTTTTCTGACCAAAGAGAAGGTTTTTCTCGTTCTTTCGACATTTCAGCAACACTTGCTACAAGAAAATTGGAAAAACATTTGACGATATTAGGTACGATTGGCGGGGTTGCTCCGTTCTTAGGTTTGTTTGGTACTGTTGTAAGAATTTTGTACACATTCCAGGATTTGGCAACTCAGGGAAATCAGTCTGCAGCGGTTGCAATGGGTATCGGTTCTGCCTTGATTGCTACGGCATTCGGTTTGATTGTTGCGATTGTTGCGGTTGTTTTCTATAACTCGTTCCAATCTGTTGTAAAACATTACGAAGATGATTTTCAGTTGATTAAGCTGCTATTCCTGAGTTTTGTAGATTCTGAAGAGGCTGCATCAGCAAAATCTGCTTCAAATGTGTAGTAGTTAAGAAGGAAATTTTAAAACTATGGCAATGGGTTCAAAACAGGGTAAACTTTTTACCGAAATAAATATAACACCTTTAACAGATATCTTTTTGGTATTGCTGATAATTATGATGGTAATAGCGCCTACATTTCAGTCTATGGATAATTCTATATCCATTCCTGAAATCAACAGCGGTATTGCTATTGAGCAAAAAAATGCTACAGTTTCTATTACGAAAACCGGCTTAATGTATATCAACGGCAGAGAAATTTCTCCGGACACATTGGTTTCTGAGTTGGCAGCTCTAAAGCCTACTCTTGAAAAGCCGGAAGTTGTAGTTAAGGCTGATGAATCTGTTAAGAGTGCTGAAATTTTGAAGGTAATGGATGCCGCGCAGGAAGCTGAATTTAAAAAACTTATCGTTGCAGGTGAACCGTTGAGTAAAAAAGAGCAGAAAAATCTTGAAGCAAATACTTTAAAGAATAAGAAAGGGGTGTAATATGCCGGGAGAAAGAAAAACCTTTAACGAAATTAATATTACCCCTCTTACCGATATCTTTTTGGTATTGTTGATTATAATGATGGTAATAGCGCCGTTATTAGACCAGCAAGGGCTTAATCTGACTGTACCTGAAAATGTAGCTCAGGAACAAATGGATGATAAAGAGTCAAAAATTCTTACAGTAAATGTTACTGCTGATAACAAGTATTATGTTGACGGAGAAGAAATTCAGGCTCCTGAATTAGAAACTTTCTTGAAGGCACAGGTGAAAAATTATCCTGACGGAATGCTAATCCAAACTGACGGGGACGCTACTCACGGTGCTATCGTAAAACTTATGGATTCAGCCAGAAATTCCGGCATTACAAGCATATCAGTTTCATCAATGTAAAATTCTCAAGAATTAATTATGAAAATCAGCATTTGATTTATTCAAGTGCTGATTTTTCGGTTTTATATAGTAAGTTTTATATTTACATAACCCATGTTATGTGCCTATATCGACCACATACATAAGTTATGTAAATTTATTTGTTCATTTTTTCTTC
>CALUUU010000148.1 GCA_944324035.1 Candidatus Gastranaerophilales bacterium | reverse complement strand
TACGTTAACCATAGATGCAGCTATTCAGCATATTTGCGAAAAAGAGCTTGCAAAAATGATAGAGGAAAAAGAGGCTTTACGCGGTACTGTAATTGTTATGAATCCGCGTAACGGTGAAATCCTTGCATACGCAGTTTATCCGTATTATGACCCTAATAATTATAAGAACGCCACTCCTGAGCAGATTAAAAATTGGACGCTTACGGATGTGTTCCCTCCGGGTTCTACCTTCAAAACAGTTACTGTTTCAAGTGCTATGGATTTAGGAAAGATTAACGAGAATTCAACAGTGCTTGATACAGGAAAAACAAAAATCGGAAACTGGGAAATCAAAAACTATGACTATGATGTTCACCCGTATCCGGGTCATATATCTTTAGAGTATCTGTTTGAGCATTCAAGTAATATCGGGTCAATAAACGTTGCTAAAACAATGACGCCGAGAGAATTTTACGGAATGCTTAAAAAATTCGGGTTTGGAGCTAAGACTGGCATTGATTTGCCGGGCGAATCTTCAGGATTGCTTCCGTATTGGAGCAATTGGGATGCCGGTATTCAGGCAACTATGTCTTACGGATATGGTACATCTGTTACTGCAATGCAGATGATATCAGCTGTTTCGGCGCTTGCTAATAACGGGGTTAAGGTTACTCCGCACGTTATAAAGTATTCACCGGAAGAAGAAGCTATAAAAATTAAGCGTGAACAGGTTGTATCTCCTGAAACTGCTCATTCTATTACAAGACTTCTTGCAATGAGCGTAAATAACGGACGATCCGTAATAAAGATGGATAAATATAATGTCGCAGCGAAAACCGGTACTTCCAGAAAGCCTAAAGAAAATGGTGTGGGTTACACTCCTTATACATATACTTCAACTATCGGGTATCTGCCGGCATCAAATCCGCAAATACTTGTATATGTTATGATAGATAGTGCAAAGGTAGGGGCAATTTGGGGTAACACAGTTGCCGGCCCGGTTTTTCATGAGGTTACTACCCAGGTTGCCAGAATGCTGAATCTTAAGCCTGATAAGAATGTCAGTGCCGCTGTTAAAAAATCTGAATAAATATATTTAATAAAGGAGCTAAAATGAAACTTGATGAATTAATTGAACATTTGGATTATAAAGATCTTATAAATTTTAAAAATGTGGAAATTTCAGGAATATCATACAATTCAAAAACAACTAAAAAAGGTGATATTTTTGTGTGTTTGACCGGTGAATACACTGACGGGCATGAGTATGCGAAAGATGCTATAGAAAACGGTGCGGCCGCTTTATTCGTTGAACACAGAGTTGACGTAGACAAAAAAATCCCGCAGGTTGTGGTATCTTCTACCCGTCATAAAATTGCAGATATCGCTGACAGGTTCTATTCAAGTCCTTCAAGAGGCATTAACCTTATCGGTATAACAGGCACTAACGGTAAAACAACTGTAACTCACTTAATTCAAAAGATTTTTGAGCAAAACGGACAGAAATGTGCACTAATCGGAACATTAGGCTATAAACTCTCATCAAACGGCGAATACCGAGATGCTAAGCATACAACTCCGCAGGCTCCTGAATTGCAGGCAACTTTGAGAATGATAAAAGATGTTGAGAAAATTGATAATGTTGTTATGGAAGTTAGTTCCCACGCTCTTGAGCAAAACCGTGTCGGAGGATGCTGTTTTAATGGTGCTGTTTTGACTAATCTTACCCAGGACCATTTGGATTACCATATTACAATGGATAATTACTTTGAAGCAAAAGCTCTTTTGTTTAAAGGTTTGGAAGAAGGCTGTTTTGCGGTTATAAACGCTGATGATAATTATGCGGAAAGATTTTTGTCAGTAGTGCCGGAAGGTGTGAGAACTTTAACTTATGGTGTAAAAAAGTCGGCTGATGTAATGGCACGTGATATTAATTTCTCTCTTAACGGCGCTGAGTTTAAGCTTGTTACTAAAGACGGCGAATATCCGGTTAATTTACATATGAACGGGATGTTTAGCGTTTATAATGTTTTGGCAGCTGTTACAAGTGCCATTGCAATGGGAATAGAACTTAAAACAGCTTTAAAAGCCTTAGAAAATGTAAAAGGTGTTGCCGGAAGATTTGAAGTCGTTGCAAAAAAACCGCTCGTTATTGTTGACTACGCTCATACTCCTGACGGGCTTGAAAACGTTTTGAATTCAGCAAGAGAAATTACTCCTAAAGACGGAAAGTTGATTTGCTTGTTTGGCTGCGGCGGTGACAGGGATGCAACCAAGCGGCCTAAGATGGGTGCGATTGCAGAGAAAATTGCCGATAAAATCGTTATTACAAGCGATAACCCTCGCAGCGAAGATCCGCAGCAGATTATCACTGATATAATTGCCGGGTTAAAGTCTGTTAATCCTGATAAAGTAACTGTTGAACCGGACAGAGGTCATGCAATTGCTCTTCTTAAAGATATAGCTGATAACAATGATGTTGTTGTTATTGCTGGTAAGGGGCATGAAGACTATCAAATTCTTAAAGACAGAACAATCCACTTTGATGACAGAGAAGAAGCGAGAAAAGTCTTCGAAGGAAGCGTAATATAATCTGCCGGAGTAAAAATTTATGAAAACAAAACTTTTGATAGAACAGCATTTTCACGGTTGCTTTGGAATTGATTTTAACAAGGCCGCTATTGATGATGTGCTGTTTCTGTCAAAGGAAATTCTAAAATATGGCATCGGCGGGATTTTTCCGACTATTGTTACAGATACTGTAAAAAATACGAAACGGGCTGTCTGGACTATTAAGGAGGCGGCAAAATTGCAAACTCCCGGAATGGCAAAAATTCTCGGAGTCCATCTTGAGGGGATTTTTCTTAATCCCGAGAAAAAAGGAATTCATAATCCTGAGCATTTTCTTGTGCCGTCAGTTGATAATTTCAGACTTATAGAAGATGATTTTATTAAAATAGTGACAATGGCTCCGGAACTTGATGAGGGGCTGATTGATTACCTAAATACAAAGGGCGTGAAAGTTCAGGCCGGTCATTGTGTGGGCGGAGATTTAAGAGGCTGCAGCGGTACTACACATACCTTTAATGCTATGAGCGGAATTTCTCATCGCGGAAAATCTACTTCACTTTCGGCTTTAATAGATGATGATCTGTATTCTGAAATTATTGCAGATGGTGTCCATGTTTCTGATGATGCTTTAAAATTATTTTTTAAAGCAAAACCGAAGAATAAGGTTCTTCTTATAAGCGACTGCCTGCCGTGTACGAAAAGTAATTTAAAAGAGTTTGTTTTTGCCGATGAAACCGTATATTACGACGGTTTTAAAGCGACTTCAAAAGAAGGTACTATTGCCGGCAGTACTACTCTTTTGCCGGATATAATTAAGCGTTTAAATTCTGTTGGGCTCTTCAAACCTGAATTTATAGATAATCCTTATCACTATCACAACATTGATATACCCGGCTCAATTGAGTGGGATGATGAGTTTAATATAAAGAATATTACTTTATAATTTTTGAGGCTTTGCCTAAAAATTCTGATAAATACATAACTTTCGGTCGTTTTCTGAAGATTCCGCACTCCTGAATAAGCCCCTGTTTTATACCTAGAATGCAAGCCGGGCACGTCGTAAGAATTATATCAGCTCCTGTATTAATTGCGGCTTGTGCTTTTTTACGCGTAAGCGCAAGTGATAGTTTTCTGTTAGTCAGTGCAAATTGTCCTGCAAAGCCGCAGCAATCGTCGTAATGCTCCATTTCTCTGTATTCTATATTCTCACATTTGTCCAGGATAATTTTCAAAAAAGAGTCATCTTTCAGGTGGCAGGGTTTATGGAATGTTATTATCTGTTTTTCTTTGAATTTAAATCTTATATTTTGCTGTGCTATAAAGTCGCCTGTATTTATGATTTTTTTGTTAAGATTTGGGTAATCGTTAAGCGCGTGTTCACAGCTTGTGCAATCCGTTAGAATGTATTCGCCTTTTTGTGAATTGATTTTTTCAAGATTATGTTGCATTGCCTCTTCATATCTCTCAAGGTTTCCGCTTGCAAGAAAGGGAACCCCGCAGCATTCAAAGTCAGGTTCTGTTGTGTCAATATTCAGTGCTTTTAAGATATCTCGTACAGCATAAGTGTTATTTGAAAAAACTTTTTCTGCACACCCTGTAAAGTAAAGTATATCTCCATTTTTAGACGAATTTTTCCTGTTAAATATTTTTAGGATATTATTAAATACTGCTTTTGATTGGAGAAGTTTTATTATTTTGCCTTCAAAAGTATTTTTTAAATATTCGTGTTTTGCCGTTCTAAAGATTTCGCACACATCAATCCCGCTTGGGCAAAAATCTGAACATTTTCCGCATTTCAGGCACATTTCAAGATATTTGTTAATGTTTTTGTTTAGTTTTAAATCTCCTTTTAAAACCCCCTCAAGCATTACGAATTTCCCGCGCGAAACGGCACAGTCATTTCCCGTTTCTTTATATATCGGGCATACAGCCTGGCAGAGTCCGCATTTTGAGCATTTATTAATTTCGTCAGCGTAATCTTTTAAATCTTTCATAATTATATAATAGCACGAAAAGCCAGAGATTTTATACATAACCCATTTTAGTGCCTGAGGCACATCAACATGACGCTTCG
>CALUUU010000147.1 GCA_944324035.1 Candidatus Gastranaerophilales bacterium | reverse complement strand
AGTTTCAGGTGCGCAAGCCTTGAAAATCCGCCAAAATCAACTTTATCAAGATGAGCTTTTACTCTTTCCTCAGAATTTTCATAAATAAACTGTATTTGTTTTACTGTTTCAATACTGTGGTGCAGTAAATCCAAATGGTGATGTGTGTTTGGCGGAACCTGCTTAAGCTCTTTTGCAACAGGAAAAATTTCTTCCAAAAGCCAGGTTTTATTCATATTTAAAAGAGCATTCGCCGAATATTTCCCGCTGAAAAGTTTCATTAATTCATAGTTAATACGTTCTTTGGCCGGTTTATTAATTAAGCCAGTATATTTGCACACAGCACTAATAGTTTCCGCGCTAAGCTCAAATCCCAAAAGCGCCTGAAATCTGTATACTCTCAACAGCCTTAATGGATCATCCACAAAATTGCTTTCTTCTATGTAGTTAAGTGTTTTGTTTTTTAAATCTGATATACCGCCGAATAAGTCAAGAATGTCCCCGGAGTGAATATCAACGGCAATTGCGTTTATGGTTAGGTCACGCCTTTGCAGATCCTGTTCAATATTTCCTCCGAGCGGATTTGTAATGTCTATCATACTTTGATGATTTTCATCTTCTTTTTCGTGTAGTACAATCCTGTAAATATGATTTTCTTCATCAAGCGGAACATAAGCAGAGTCAAATATATTATGCAGCTTTATGGCAAATTCTTTTGCATCCGCATCACAAACAATAATATCTCTGTCATAGCTTTTCTCTCCCAGATATAAATCCCTGACAGTCCCGCCGACAATATAAATTTTATTGTCAGGAAATTCTTCTGCTATTTTGGATATAATTTTATCCTGCCTGATTTGATTTAGAATTGTTGTATTCATAAGTTATATTTCCAAGAGCAACTATTGTTGCTGTTTCTGCTTTTAATATTAAATCTCCGAGTGTAAGCATCGGAATTTTATTATTTTCAAAAAATTCAAATTCTTTTTCAGAAAAACCGCCTTCCGGGCCGATTATTACAAGAACTTTTGTATTATTGAATATTTTGGGATTTTTACTGCAAAAATCGCGTAATGTTTGAACTGCTTTTCTTTCGCAAAAAGCTATTTTATAGTCAAAATTTTCAGACATTATAAGTTTTTCTAGGGTCGTAAGTTCAAAACAGGTTGGAATATCCGCTCTTTCACACTGCTTTGAAGCTTCATACATTATTTTTTGCCATTTTGAAATCTTTTTTTCAATGATATCGCGTTTGAGGGCGGAATTGTCTGTTAATACGGGATAAACTCCGGCAGCCCCGAGTTCGGTTGCTTTTTCGATAATAATTGACTGTGCATCACTTCTTAAAGGCGATTGTGCAAGGTATAATTTAAAATCCAATTCTCTTTTTGATTTGTATTTTTTAGTAATTTTTGCAGTGATTTCTTTGTTAGTAATACTTTCGATTGTTGTTTCGTACTGAATTTTGTTTTCATCAATAAGAAGCAGTTTTTCTCCGCATTTAGCGCGTAATGAGCGGGCAATATGATTGTACGTATCGTTGTCGCTTATTCTTATCTGCGAATTATCAATATCGGTTGATTTTACAAAAAAATGAGGCACTGATTATCTCCTTCATAATAAATTATAGCATGTAATTCGTATAGGAGCATGCTGTTTGGTGCATGATAGTATATTCAAAATATATATTATTTGAAATTAGGATGAAAATTGTTACAAAATTTTACAAAATTTCTAAGCACCGGTATTGGCAAAATTTGTGCAATTTGTTCTTGCGCACGCCTTAATTTAAGCAGAAATATATAAAAAAACTTTAAAATATTTTATTTTTATAAAAACATTTAATTTTGTGTCTTAATATTCTCTTTACAATAAGTGTAAATTGGGCAATTTTTTTTATGTGCGGCTTTTATAATAAATGTGGTGTTGTTATAATTAGTGTGTAAAGAATAATAACAGTTATGATACAAAAAGTTAGTGTAAATAGTATAGATAGCAAAAAGCATACCCCATTGTTGATTAAGGATAAAAGTACTCCAGCATTTACCGGGGTGGCAGATTTACTTATCCGCGGTATGCAGAAGTGTGAAGCAGAGCCGATGCTGAACGTTACGGTTCTGGATTTATCTACTGCTATTATTCCGCGCTCTATTATTGAAACCGTTGCGGCTTCAAAACAAAAAGATGAAAACGGAAATGTAATAAGAGATGAAAACGGAAAGCCAAAACGTAAATTTAATATTCTAGCTGGTTTTGAAGCTCTCAGAAGAGAAGGTTCAGGGCTTTTAATTAACTGCATAATTCCTGGCTTTATTGTAATGGGAGCAGCCGGTCTTTTTAACGGGCGTATCATGGGTAAGAAGTCTAATCTTATCAATAACTGGGCTGACAGAAGTACATTAAAAACAATCAACGAATTTTATAAAGGCAAGGGTGCTGAAAACTATACAGCCGCAATAAAAGATATATTTATGGACTTAAAAGGTGCTGACGGCAGTGTAGTAGATAAATCTTTTAAGGATATATATAATTCAGATTCTGCAGCATTTGATGATTTGTTCAAAAGCCTCGGCGAGCTGGCTGATGCGGACAAACTTGATAAGCAAGCAGTCAAAAAAGCCATAAGTAATGTTGTTTCCAAGACTAATATTTCCGAAAATATTAAATTTACACGCAACAATCCGGATGGTAAATATTTCGGCAATTCTCTTGAAGCTCTGCTTAAAAACACTGTAGAAGTATTGCACGATGCTAAGCATGCAGGAATTGAATCTGCCGACGATTTTGCAAAATATATTGAAAAAGCAAAAAAACTTGTAAAATGGAAGAGTATCGGCGGGCTTTCAATTGTTATTCCGTTAGCTCTTGCGGCACAGCCTATAAACAGATGGATTACACACAAATCAGCAGGCGGTAAAAAGGGTGCTCCGTTATATAATGATAATGAAGAACGTGTATTATCTCCTGAAGATAAGAAGCAATTATTAAAGCAAAAATTTATATCAATTGGTTCGATGCTTGGTTTGTCTTGGCTTTCAATGATGAAGCTGCCGACAATGCAAATGCTTGAATTTAAAAAATTCTTCCCGTCTATGGATCAGGCAAGATTAATTTCTACAATGACATTTGCAAGCCGTATGGGGGCATCAGAAGATTTTAATGATTTAAGAGAATCAACGGTTAGAGATTTGGCTACATTTGCAAGTTTCTATTTCTTGGGTGATTACGCTGCAAAAGCTATTGCATCTTTCCTTGAGTGGAAACACAAAGGAGAAGGTGTTGAATTAATAAATGATTTGAAACCGCTAAAAGAAGGTGCCAATGTATTTGAAAAATTCTGGCACTGGACAAAACACACCGCACTAAAATCTACCAGTGAATTGAAAACCGAACATTTACAGAAACTTCGTTCAGTTTGTCAATTAGGTAATTTAACATTCTCACTTATATCATTGGGAGTATTTATCCCTCTGATTAACAGAATCCAGACGAATAAGAATGAGCAGAAGCGCAAAGCAGAACTGGCCAATGGAGTAAAAAATGCTTCACCAGAACAGGCTGCGGCCTCGCAAGCCTCGGCAAAGCCTGTCACTAAAAAGCAGGCTGTCACGGCAACCGGCGCCTCGTCGGGCAGTGATACGGGCGTAACAGGTCTAATGCCTATAGATACTAAAAAGACCGCATTTGGAGCATTTTTTAATTCGTAAAGGAAACAAATTATGGAAATTAAACATATAACCCCGCAATTATTTCAACACAGACAGCAATTAAACCAGAATAAAAATAATGAAACTGCGCCGGCATTTACCGGGCCGGTTGATACACTTATTGCAGTTCCTAATGTATTTTTAAGATTTTTGGATACAAACCAGGCCTGGGGTGCTAACCTGGTTGATGTAGGCTCAATGGTTATTCCAAGAACCTGGTACGATACAAAACACCGTGGTATTGCAACCGGGCTTGAAACAGGCAGAAGAGAATCTACAGGTACTTTTAACCACGCAATGGTCGGTGTATATGGTACTGCGGCCGGTGCCCTCCTTGCGATGGGGCTTAACAAAGCTTACCAGTTCAGAGCTCACAAGATATTTGCGAATAATGATACGTTAAATATTTTAGGGGATTACTGGTTTAAAGCTTTAAAATCAGGTTCTAAAGATCCGTTAAGAGAATATCTTGATAATGTTGTATCAAATATGCGCCTTTACAATCCTGGTCGTGAAGATGCCGTTGATGGTATGGTAGGTATTAAAAACGATACGAAAAACACTGTTGTTGATAAGTTCTATGATTTAATCAAGAATGGTAAAGAAGATATCCTCAAAAAGCAAGACAGAGATTATATCCGGGCATTGATTACAGCAGATACAGGTGCTGAAAGAAGTGTTGCTATTAACGGATTCTTTAAAGGCGAGCCTGCTCAGGCAGATAACGTTTTGGCAACTCTTATAGAAAATATTCACAATGTAACTAAGGCATTTAATAAGAAAGCTTCAATTGACAGCTTTAAAGAAGCGGCTTCGGCAGAATCTGTTAAGCTGTTAAAATCTTTGAAACGCTTAAATGTAAGCCGTTCAGTTGCAGGACTAGGGTTTGCATCTTTGTTTGGAATGTCAGTTCAGCCTATGAACATGTACTTAACAAAGAAAAACACAGGCTGTGACGGTTTCCCTGGAGTTCCGGGACGTAAGAAAGACAAATCTAAGAAATTCTTGGCACTTAAGACTGCAATGGCTGCATTATTTGGTGCAGGTGCAATATCAACTATTATGATTGGCGATAAAAAATCTGC
>CALUUU010000146.1 GCA_944324035.1 Candidatus Gastranaerophilales bacterium | reverse complement strand
GCTTGGAATTTTCGGGGTTCAAAAATCTGCAGCACTAGCTGTTTCCACGGTTCATCAAGGTATCTTGATGATAATCCTTACGATACTCGGAGTATTCTATCTCTTTAAATTTAATATCTCAATAAAAGATGTTGAAAAATCAAAGAATTTGCAATAAACAAAATTATTACAGTACACCTGTATTTTTAATTCACTGGAACAACATTTATTTGTTTATTTTCTGTGTGACTTTTGTTTGATAGCTGCATCAATAAGCCCTTTAAACAACGGGTGCGGTCTTTCCGGTCTTGATTTAAACTCAGGATGGAATTGGGAAGCCACAAACCAATCGAGTTTTGGCAGCTCGACAATTTCCGCAAGCATTCCGTCAGGCGACATGCCTGAAAAGACAAGTCCGGCATCCTCTAAAGGTTTTATATATTCATTGTTAACTTCATATCTGTGGCGGTGTCTTTCTGAAATTTTATCTTTACCATAAGCTTTATGAGCTTTTGAGCCTTTTTTGAGGACGCAGTCATATGCACCAAGCCTCATTGTACCGCCGTAACCTTGTACGTTTTTTTGTTCCAGCATCAAATCAATTACTGCATGCTGTGCATTTTCATCAAATTCTTTTGAATTTGCATCTTTTATGCCAAGAACATTTCTTGCATATTCAATAACCGCACACTGCATCCCGAGGCAAAGTCCGAGAAACGGAACATTATTCTCTCTTGCATATTTTATAACATTTAACTTACCTTCAATACCTCTTACTCCAAAACCGCCCGGAACAACAACCGCACTGACATCTTTCATTAATTCCTTACAGTTCTTGTAATCAACACATTCTTCTGAATTAATCCATTTAATATCTATTTTGGTATCATTAGCATAACCTGCATGCTTCAAAGATTCCACAACAGAAATGTATGCATCTGAAAGTTTTGTATACTTACCGGCAATAGCAACAGTCATTGCAGATTTTGAATTTTTTATATTTTCAACTAATTGCTGCCATGCTTTCAAATCAGGTGTCCTGTCCTCAACGCGAAGCATATCTAAAATTACATGAGCCATATTTTGGTCTTCCAGAGCCAGAGGAACTTCATAAATACTTTTCATATCCCTGCACTCAATAACGGCTTCTTTAGGTACCGAACAGAATAGTGCGAGTTTTTCGCGTTCGGTTTTCGGGATAGGGCGTGTTGTACGGCACACAAGTACTTCAGGCTGTATGCCATAGCTTCTTAATACACTTACACTGTGCTGTGACGGTTTTGTCTTTAATTCACCTGATGTCGGCAAATAAGGAATTAAAGTACAGTGTACAGATACTGCATTCCCAATGCCAATCTCGGATTTAAATTGGCGTATAGCTTCAATAAAAGGTAAGCTTTCAATATCACCTATAGTGCCGCCGATTTCTATTAATTGGAAATCCGGTTTAAATTGTTTTGTTGCTCCAAGGATTCTTGACTTAATCTCATTTGTAATGTGCGGAATTACCTGAACTGTTCCGCCAAGATAATCTCCGCGGCGCTCTTTTTCGATAACATGCTGGTAAACGCTTCCTGATGTTACATTATTATATTTTCCAAGATTTGTATCGGTAAATCTCTCATAATGCCCTAAATCCAAATCAGTTTCTGCGCCGTCATCAGTTACAAAAACTTCTCCGTGCTGAAAGGGACTCATTGTTCCGGGGTCAACATTTATATACGGATCAAACTTTTGGTTAATAACAGAAAAACCTCTGGCTCGCAATAATCTTCCTAAAGACGCTGCAATAATCCCTTTTCCCAGAGAACTTACAACACCTCCGGTGATAAAAATATATTTTGTCATATTATACCCCTTCGCAACTACCCGGGAAATTCCCAGTTTCTTATATCCAACTAATTAATTTTCGGAACTTTAAAAAATCCGTTTTCTTCTTCAGGCGCATTTGCCATTAATTCTTCTTTTGTCTGCTCGTAAACAACTTTATCTTCTCTCATAACGTTGACAAAATCTATAACCTGAGTCATTGGTTTAACGTTTGATGTGTCTACTTCATTCATCTGATCAACATATTTTAAAACATCCCCAAGCTGTTTGGTATATAGTTCTTTTTCATCTTCCGTCAATTCAAGTCTTGCCAACTTTGCAACGTGCTCAACGTCTTTTATTGTAATCATATATCTCTCCGTTTTCTAATTTATATTATAAATGATAGCATAAAATAAAAAAAGAAAATAAATTATTACATAAATTTAAATAATTTTACATTGTGCAAGCGGCATGATACAATTTGTAATTATGGGAGAAAATCCAATAGTGAATAAAATCAATAATAAACAAACCCTGGAAAATTTAGTTATTGCATATAAAAAATGTTCTGATGAAAAGAAGAAAAAAGTCCTTCATCTCCGCATTATTGAACAGACGCTTGAACTTGTAAAAAAAATTGCAACTCCAATTGCAGTTCAAACCGGCACCCCTACAGAAGATCTTATCCAGGTTGGCGCCTTAGGATTAATTAAGGCAATTGAATTTTTCGAAAATGATAAGAATGCAAAGTTTGAAACTTACGCAAATTACTTTATCAAAGGAGAAATCAAACATTTTGTACGTGACAAATCAGGATTGATAAAAACCCCGCGTAAAGTTCAGGAACTTTTATTTAAAATTAATTCGGCAAGAAAATCACTTATGGATGCCGGCAATAATGACCCTAGCGACGAAGTAATTTCTGAATATTTAAATATCCCTGTAGAGCAGATTAGAGAAGTTATGAACATTGAGCAGTACAAAAGTCTTATTTCACTTGATCAGTCTGTTTCTTCGGGAGATGATGATGAGCTGTCGCTTCTTGAAAAAATTCCTGCCGGGGACTCCATAGGATATGGGGATTCTTTTGAAAACAAACTTATGCTTTCATTTGCAATAGAGAAACTGCCAGCTGATTTGCGCCAGATTATTGAAATGAGTTTTTATCAGGACTTGAATCAGCGCGAAATTTCAGAAAAACTGCATATTTCCCAAATGCAGGTATCAAGACGATTAAAAAAGGCTCTCAGCCGCTTATATGAAATTATAAAACGTAATTAAAAAAGGAAAATTGTAATGCTGTTTTATTTATTATTAATCTTATTCTTCGTATTTTGTATAGGAACTGTAATCGGAAGCTTTCTGAATGTTGTAATTTTAAGAGCTTTCAGCGGAGAATCCATTGTACTTCCGCCTTCTAAATGTCCTAAATGCGGTAATAAATTGAAATGGTGGCACAATATTCCTATTATTTCATATATACTTCTAAGAGGTAAATGTTATTTTTGCCATGAAAAAATAAGCATACAATATCCGATTGTAGAATTCATAACAGGGCTTGTGTTTGTTGCAGTCTTTTTAAAATTCGGGTTACAGATTGATACACTTTTTGCATTTGCAATTGCGGCACTGCTTATTGTAATTTCAGTAACTGATATAAAAGAACGTGTTGTTTTTGATATGCATACATATTCGCTTATTCTTGTCGGGCTTGTGTATAATTTGTATGCAACAGCGGCTCAAATTATTCCACAAATTGATACTATAGTCGGTTTTCACATAACAACCCAATGGTGCCTGACTAATCCTGTTACAAATTCACTTTTAGGCTTGATTTTAGGAGTTATTATCATGGAAATTGCGGCAAGAATAGGGTATTTAATTGCCGGTGAAAGAGCATTCGGGGAAGGTGATACTTATATCGCAGCAGGACTTGGGGCTGTATTTGGATGGTCAAATATAATATTAATAATTATAATGGCAATTGTTTTGCAGTTGATTTTTACACTTCCGCTGTTTTTGAGAAAACTGGCTGTCAATAAGGATTGGAAAACCCTTATCACTTTATTAATGTTTTTCATATATGCAGTTGGATTTTTCGCGGCAGATAAGTTAACTCATCTTTTTGACAGCTTAGCTGTTCATTTTGTTTGTATGATAATTTTGTTTATATTGGGTATTGCGGCCTGCTTATTTGTTGTGAAGGGACTCAAAACAAATAAAGACAACCTTACTTATTTACCTTTTGGCCCGGCATTAGCAATTGCAGGATTAATTTTGCTTGTCACCAATGCAAACCTACTTCTGGGTCTTGGTATTTTCAGATAAAATTCATTCCAAAGAAGGATGTATATTTACAAAATTTAATATTAAATACAAATATATGACATATTGTTTTTTATAATTAAAAAATAATATGTAGTAAGTGAGGTTTTGTAAATGGCAGGAATTGTAAATTTATTGTCGCAAGTTTTAACACCGGTTCAGGCTCAGCCTACAGCACCTGTTACGACACGTTCTTCAAATCCGTTCGATAATAATCCGTTTGTCAATTACAACGGACATCAGTACAGCAGTGCAACATATGCAAAAAACAAACCTGTTAAAGGAGGATATTTTGCAGGCTACTACAACGGTAAACAAAACATTGTCGGCCGCAGGTTATTTGTTGAAGTATAAATTTTAACTTGAAACAAAAAGGAGAAACGCATAACTGTTTAGCCGGTTATGCGTTTTGTTTTTGGACTTATATAGCAAATTCACAGATACCATAAACACGTCATTCTGAGGGCTTTAGCCCGAAGAAGCCCATATAAAAGCGCTCCTTCGCATTCGCTCAGCTACGCATACAGGTTCACACGTCCTCGCTCCGCTGCGGCGGTTCACTTTGTAAGGATGACATAAGGCTACATTGTAACTTTTCGCTTTGTAAGTATGACGTAATTTTGAAAGCTTTTAGTGGAATTTGCTATATAAGTCCATTTGCTTTTATGTTTGAAACTTTATATCTG
>CALUUU010000145.1 GCA_944324035.1 Candidatus Gastranaerophilales bacterium | reverse complement strand
TTGAAACGCTAAATGCAGTCATAAATAAAGATGATTTAGAATTTAATTCTTGGCTTTTTTATTGTTATTTCAATACTGGCAATTATCAAAAAGCTATTGAGATGTTAAATTTCAGAACAACCAAAAACGCTAGAATTAAAATTTTACTATGCTATTATAAATTAAATGATATACAAGGTATTGTAGATGTTATTCAGCAGAAGTTTTCCGAAACAGAGGTTTACAAAAATCCCCTAATCCTAGCTATATTGTGTTCTGCATTATATAAGCTTAACTTACCAGATGTAGCGATAGAAAAATTATCTATCTATTCTACAACTGGAAAATTATTTAATAATGATAATTGTGCATTTTTATATACGCTTGCTAAATGCAAAGAAGCTACTGGTGATAAATCCGGGGCACAAAGTGATTTTAAAACAATATTTGCATTCAATCCAAATTTCATGGATGTTAAGGATATATTAGCAAGTTACTAAAAAAAATATTGCCATTTTGTATGCTATAATTGGTTTATGGCAAACAAATATGACTTATTCAACAACTATGCGGAAAAAGAGCTCAGTTCCAAACTTGGAGCAGCTTGGGAATTCTTTCAAGTTATGCCCAATGATGAATTCCCAAAGCTTCACGATCTTTTACCAAATGGCACCATTACACAAGATAAATTGCCGATGAAATTAAGGACGTACTGTTTTGCTTGTTGTTATAAATTATATATTTTTCTCTATAAAAAGCACCTAAGCAAAACAGTAATATTTTTTTTTATATGTGCAATTATAGGCTTCTTACGTAGCCCAATAGAAGGTTGTGTAATAAGTACTGGGATAATAATTTTTTTCTTAATGCGAAAAGGACAAAATGTTAGAGATCTTATACAATTAGGAATCAAAAATTTCAACGCAACAAATTTTGAAGGCGCATTAGCAAATTTTAAAGAAGTACAAACACTATTACCTAAATATGCAGATTACTTTAATGACTGGATTGCTTATTGCCTACTCTACTTAGAACGTCCTAAAGAAGCACTGGAGTTTATACAAACTCACAAAGTAACAGCAAAAAGAGCTAAAATATTTTTTCTATTTCTTATACTTAACGAACCTCAAGAAGCTGTAGACTATTTCAAAAACTCTTTTAATCGCAATGAAATAGATAAATGGCCTTCCATATTAGTTATTCCAGCTCTTGTTTACTCTAATATAATTAAAAATCCTATAAAAACTATTGATTTCCTTGAAAGTTATGATGTCTTAAATTGGACACTTAACAACGATACTTATAACGTATATGAACTATTAGCAAAACAATATACCGCAAGCAATAATAAAGAAAAACTTAAAAATCTTTATATTAAAATGAATAAATTTAAACCGGATGATATTGTTGTTGCAGAAAGACTAAAAAAACTTTTACAAGAAGAATAATCTTGTCATCCCATCACTGTCAAAAACTGTTCTGTTGACTGGATACCCTTTGGATTTATATTAAAAGCCATTAGAGTATCCGCCAGCCCGTTGCCGTTACCGTCTTTTTGAATATCAGCTAAACCTGTACGCAATTTAGAAAGACTTTGTGCTGTTGCCTGAGCACTTCCTCCATAGTGTTTTGACGCATTAGCAAGTGCCTGAAATTTATCCGCACAAGAACAATCTAAGTCATTTATCGTTCCCCACACTATCCCTCCCCGAGTAGGTGAGGGAACAGAAAATAAGGCACCTTCCCCTATTTCGGGAAGGCTGGGATGTGGAGCAATAACTTTTAAAACATGTGAACTAAAACATTCCCCTCCCTTGCCCTCTCAGAGCAGGGAAGGGTAAACTTTCTAACTTGCATGGCTCCTTCCCCTGCTTTGGGAAGGCTGGGATGGGGAACTACCTAAAATAAGTTAATTTTGTTTTTATAACTCCCCCTGCCCCTCTACAAGCAATGGATAGTAAAGATTTTCAACTTCTAAATGTAGGTCGGATTTACTAATCCGACTAAAATTTATTTCTCCTTAAAAAACTCTGCTTAAAAGGTTTTTCACACTCCTGCAGATTTATTATATTTAGTTTTGTAAATATTTTTTATAAAAATTTTAATAATGTACTTGCAATATAAAATTTAGCACATAAAATTAAATTGTATTTGATAATTGTTAAGAATAATTATTGACAATATTCTTAACGTCAACAAATTAAATATTTGTTGTATATGAAAAATACATTTGCCCACTATTTTATTAAAAAAAATTTTTATTAAATAATATAGTCATTAGCGGCAGGACATGCCGCTTTTTCTTTACCCATGCCGGCATAACAATATACTAAAAAAACACTAATTTTAAAAATATAATATCAAAATCCCTCTAAAGCCTTGCTATTAGCGCAAAAAGACACTTTAAAGAAATAGCCACTTGGGGGCTTCCCTTCCGTAATATTTCATATATAATAAATATAGAAAGTAAAGGAAAACGCTTTCATAACTTCTTTGGAATTTCGTTTTCTGTATAAATTATTTGATATAATTAATATATATAAGAAATAATTTTTATAATTATTTCTTTTTTTTTGACTTTTCCACCACCTCCTCGAAAGCTTAATGTTTATATTTTCTGCTGTTATACTCTGCTATCAGGTACTCATTATATTTTGGGATAACCTCAGACTCCCAAATCTTAAAAGCATCCTCTAGTGAATAAACCGTCTTTAATTCGTATAAACTTGCTTTGCCTGAGGCGACAATTTGCCCGATAAATTGGTCAACATTTCGGTAATCTTCGGTTCTGCAAGGGAGATGAATTTTTCCAAGAAAGCTAAGCCCTTGCCATTCCCGAAAAAACTACAATTATACTCTATCATCGCAAATTCCAGCTGCGCCAAAACTTCCCAATCAGGAACATGATTATCTATAAGAGCTTTATTAACCAGAGCTATACTACTTCCATCCTCCCTAACCCTTTCTACATAAGCCATCATTTTAATCATGGTTTCTTCTGAAACTTTGTAATCACCGATTTTTGGGAGAATAGATATCGGATACTTTGCAATAATTTCTCTGCCCACGGTTGCCGGCAATTTTGATATATTAAACTTTACACCTTTTATCTCTATTTCTTTTGGTTCAATCATTTCTTCCTCCTTAAAAATTAATACTGACACAAGGAATCAGCCTGCCCGGCTTAAAATCCAAACAGGCTGATTTATGATATGTGTCGTTGGTTTATACCCTGTTTTCAAATACGAAACTATATGTTTTAGTTTTTATTCTTCCGCCGGAAGCGACACTGTTTCCGGGAAGCCCCTTTGTCATTCTGCCCGGCCCCAAAATCTTTTTAGTTCCGTCCGGATAATTTGCAATAAAAGTAATAACATCTTTGTTAGAACGTTTACCTTTTGCAACCCGGTTAGCTTCAAACAAAAAGTCCAAATAAGTTTCTTCATCAGTTCCCGGAATTACGGATATTTTTACTTCCAACGGTTTTGGCGCTGACCATACAACTAAATCTCCGTTTAATCCCATCCCGAATTCTGTTATTTGAAGTTCCGGAAAATCCAACGGATCACTGTCGTCTGCAAACGCCTTACAAACAAAACCGCTTGGATATGTTCCGCTTGCTATTATGGTCAGCGATAACCCTGTACCTGATACATCTTGCATAATTTATTTCCTTTCATAATTTTTCATCATTTTTATTACTAAATTAAGGTGTGAGCACCTTCGACCTTACGAATTGAATCACCTTTTGAATACAACAAAGCATATTCAGCAACATACATTGTCTTTCCGTTAGAGTTGTCCTGCTTAAGGTCAACTGACAGCGTATAACCGTTTAAATACACAGTCTGCCATGCTGCATCATCCCCGGTATATTGGGTAATATATGCTTTTTGCTCCGAAGTAAGCTCTTTTTCTACAGATATTGTGCCGTTATTTTTTGCTTCTGAAATCACTTCCTGCAGGCTGCCTTCCAGCAAACTAATTCCATCTGTATTTGCCGGAATTTTATCCAAAGCAATCAAAAGGTTCAAAACAGAAGTTTTCATAGCATCTTTTAGCCAAATCTCGTTTGCATAAACGCCAATATCGGTTCCATCTGCTAAATAGCCGTCCTGATAAAATTCAAGCTTTGTCCCGGATTTTTGGGTTTGACCGTTATAGTTAATTTTCAGAGCATCAAGCTTGTTGGCAAGCTCATCATCATCTACAGCTACAGCCTGTTGTGCAAATTGCTGATACATATAATTTACGGTACCGTTAAATTTGTCATAATTTGTAGCAGCTAAAATTGTTGCAGGCATTAAATACGCCGGAATTTCATCAGTTTTGTCAAGATAATTAGCACACATTCCGCTGTGTTTTCCCGCAACCGCAATCAATTCTGAATAGTTTACGCTGTCAACATCAAAAACGTACATATACTCATTATTTTGTTCGTCGCAAAAAGCTCCGATTGCTTCCAAATCCTGGGCTGATATATCAGACAAAAATGCAAACGAAGCAAAATTGTTTGAAATATTAACAGAATTATTTAAGGTATCCTTTATTCCGGAAGCATTCACACCATTTGAAACAACAGCGTCTTTTGCTGCAGTCCAGCCGATTAATGAAGCAATGTCATCTCCTTCAGTTCCGGCAAAAGCGTAAGTAATAACATTATCACCGGCTTCACCGCCTTCTAGTTTAAAAGAAGAATTTTCCGCATCAAATGTTACAACCGCGCCTGTCCATAAAGTACCGCCATCAGAATTCTTAACGATTTCTGTTTGTATCGCCTGTGCAATATCTGAATATGAAACAGCATCTGCAAACGAAAGCGCTTTAATTTCATAATTAACCCCGCCCATTGAAATTGTCATGGAACCGTTAGT
>CALUUU010000144.1 GCA_944324035.1 Candidatus Gastranaerophilales bacterium | reverse complement strand
CTCTGCAAGATAGGTAGGAAGTAAGGCAAAAATATATCATTATTTTAAATGGTAATTACTAAAAGAATATCAAAATACATAAAAAGGCCTCCTTACAAAGGAGGTCTTTTTATTGTGCAAAATATCAGATTATTTTACTGTTAATTTTTTCTTTGATTCATTTTCTGTATATTTTTTAGGGGCATCAATTTTCAATACGCCGTGTTCCAATTTAGCTTCAGTTTTATCAACATTAATTTCTTCAGGGAAGTAAATTGTTCTTGAAAATTCGCCGTATCTGAACTCTGATTTTTTGTAAGATTTTTCATCAACTTTATTTTCTTCAACCTTTTTAGCATTGATAGTCATATAATTTTTGTCAATGTCGATATCAAGATCCTCTTTCTTAACACCCGGAAGTTCTGCTCTTACTTCATAGTCTTTACCTTTATCGGTAATTTCTACAGGCATTGAAAATTTATCCTCATCTTCCCAGTAAGCTGCTTCCGGGAAATAGCTGTCAAAATGTCTGTTTAAAAGAGAACTGATTTCATCATTCACTGTTCTTATAAAACTTTCTGGTGCTTTTTTAACTAAGAATTTCATAATCAACACTCCTTTCAAATTTCTTTATCATTCCTTACACTTACGTTATAACTCTTATTTACATAAAACCTTTATTCTTTAACCAAAATTTAACAATTTAACAAATGTAACATTTTTTAGGTAAATATTAAAGTTAATAACAGCTTATGTCGTATGACAATTTGTAGAAAGGTATTAATTATGTCAGATCAAATTCCTGAAATTAAAGTGCCGTTCAAGGCTTCTGAACCTCAATTTACCCCTATGGACTGGAAAAAATTTGAAATAGAAGCGTTATCACCAAGTGTCTTTGGAAAACTTCCATGGATGGTTGATATGGGACAGGACGAAACTGAAGCAAAAAGAAAACTGAAGGTTAAAGAAATTCAGAATAAATTAAGTCCGGATGTGCCGAAATTATCTGATGAATTTTTGGAAAAAGTTGTCGTACTTTCCGAAGAGTTAAAATGTACACCGGAAGATTTGCTTGCGATAATGTATCATGAATCAGGCGGCTGGGATCCTTCTATTGTTGCAAAAGATAAAAGGGGCAGAGTTTTGTACGGCGGGTTAATTCAGATGAATAATCTGTCATTAAAAACTGTAACCAATAAATATTCAAAAGAACTTAAACTGAAAAAAAATATTTCAATGAATGAATATTTGAAATTATCACGCGAAAAACAAATAGATTATGCGGAAGGATATTTCAAATTAATGAAAGACTCATGCAACCTTGACAGCAAGAAGCACCTCACAGCAGGTGAAACATGGGGAATGCTGAAATCTCCGCGTCAGACAAAGGCAAGAAACCAAAGGTTTTTAAACAGTCTTACAAAACATGTTGAAAACATTAAGAAAAAAATATTTATAAGTACAGAAGGACAAAATTTAAATGTTAAAAATTAAAATCTTTTATAATACGATCCATAACATCATTCCAGCTTTCGTTTTCACAAGCGGAATACAGTTTTACGCTTTCGTACCAGTCACAGTAAGATAAATCCATATGCCATCTCCAGTTATAATTGAACGGCAGAAGGACTATGCAAGGCTTGTTCATAGCCCCTGCAAGATGTGCAAGTGATGTGTCATTGCATATTACAAGGTCAAGATTTTCTATTGCAGCTGCGGTATAAGAGAAATCTTTAAAACTTTTGCTCAAATCAACAATATTATATTTTGAAGCAAGTTTTTCAAATTCCTCTGCACCCTCAAAAGTTTGCGCTGAATAAACCTGAACATTATCAAGTTCAAAAAGCCCTGAAAAAGCATCAACGTTAATTACTCTGCTTGTTTCGTAATAAGTATTCCCCTGCCATTTTATACCGATTTTGAATTTATCGTTATTGAAAAATTCTTTTTTATAGAAATCAGCTTTTTGTTTATCAGCTTTAAGATATCCGTATCGTCCCGTAAACATTTCTTCCGTACTTAATCCCAGAGTATACGGAATACTTAAAAACGGAATATGGACATCAAATTTCAAATCCTTTTCTTCATAAAAATAATCCATAACATCAAGGTTAGGGAAATTTTCTCTAAATAATTGGGAAAGTTCAACCTGTGGTTTCAGAATTATTTTTTTGCACCGTTTTTCCAAAAGAGGAATATACCTTGCAAACATAATCATATCCCCAAATCCGGCTTCATAATATGTATAAAGAATTTTATCCGAAATATCTTCACCTCTCCATATACGAGAATTTGGAACTAAATTGGGATAAGTTACAATTTCCGTATTTATAGCAGTTTCTCTGCACAATCTTGTTTCAAAATACGGCAGACCGTGTTCGTAATCTTTAAGTCTGAAATAATTAAGTGCAAGAAAATATTTGGATTCTCTGTCATTCGGATTAATTTCGATACATTTCTGATAAAATTCTTTAGCCTGGGTCGGCATTCTGAAAAGCGTATAAAGATTTGCAAGATTAAAGCAAACATCTCGGGAATTTGGATTTATATTCAATGCTTTAAAATAATAATCCTGCGATTTTTCAAAATTCATCAGGTTTTTATACACAAGTCCGAGGCTGAATGCTAAATCAAAATTAAGCCCGAATGTTTTCTCTTCTTCCAGCCTGACTTTAAGCTCTTTTGAATACAATTTTTGTTCAAAGTAAATACGCGCGAGAGTTTCATAGAAATAGCGTTCTTTTTTTACACAAAGTGCCCGGGAAACGAATTCTTCGGCTTTTTTAAAATTATTTTTTTGAAGCTCGCCGATTCCTACAAGGTTTAAAACTTCACAGTCATCAGGATTCTCTTTTAAGATTTTGTTGTAAAAATTTTGTGCTTCAACAATTTTGCCTGACGAATGAAGCTTAAATGCTTTATCAAAATATTCTTTTCTAAGCTCTTTTTCCACAGGAGAATTATAGCATATTTTTGTGATAAAATATAGATATGTTTACAGGAATTGTGGAAGAAACCGGAAAAATCAAGGAGTTTAAAAAACTTTCATCAGGTACAAAAATAACAGTGGAATGCCGGGATATTTTGTCCGGAACAAAGCTCGGGGACAGTATCGCAATAAACGGCTGCTGCCAGACTGTGACAGAACTCAGTGCTGTCAGCTTTACTGCAGATGTAAGTGATGAAACATTAAGAATAACAAATTTTTCAAAACTAAAACCGGGTTCAAGAGTAAATCTTGAAAGAGCCTTAACTCCGGAATCAAGAATGGGCGGACATATTGTTCAGGGGCATATAGATTGCACCGGAAAATTTTTAAGAATTGAAAAACTTTCGGATTTTTACAATATGACATTTGAAATTCCGCCGGAACAAAGTAAATATGTTGTGAACAAAGGTTCTATAGCAATTAACGGAGTAAGTCTTACCATAGCATTTGCCGATAAAAATATCTTTACAACGGCAATTATTCCGCATACTTACCATAATACCACACTGCAAGACTTAAATCAGGGAGATTCTGTAAACATTGAAACAGACATTTTAGGGCGGTACGTTGAAAAATTTTTGTTATTGAATAATAATAATAGAACAATTGATGAAAACTTTTTAGTTGAAAATGGGTTTGTGTAATGGAAAATTTCAGATTTGATAATATAGAAGAAGCCATAGAAGATTTCAAAAACGGAAAGATGCTCATTGTTGCAGACGATGAAGACCGCGAAAATGAAGGTGATTTAATATGCTCTGCCCAAATGACTACTCCTGATATTATAAATTTTATGGCAAGAGAGGCAGGCGGATTAGTCTGTCTTGCAATATCTCAGGAAATAGCGGAAAAATTAGAACTTCCGCAAATGGTTGAACAAAATAATGAAAGTATGAAAACAGCATTTACTGTAAGTATTGATGCTGATGAGAAGTTCGGAGTTACTACAGGAATTTCCGCATACGACAGAGCAAAAACAATTGAGGTGGCAATTGCGCCCGATGCCGTTCCTTCTGATTTAAGACGCCCTGGACATTTATTTCCTTGTGTAGCAAGGAAAGGCGGAGTGCTGCAAAGGACAGGACATACCGAAGCTGTTGTTGATTTAGCAAGATTATGCGGGCATACCGCAGCAGGTCCTATGTGTGAGATTATGACAAAAGATGGGCACATGGCACGCCGGGATTACCTAAGACAGTTCGCGGATGAACACGGTATAAAATTTATTTCTGTTGCGGAACTAATTGCATACAGATTAAAATCAGAAAAACTCGTATCAAGAGAAGCCGAAGCAGATTTACCTACAAAATACGGCCATTTTAAAATTTACGGGTATGTAAATAAATTAACCGGACAGGAGCATGTTGCGCTTGTAAAAGACGACGGCTCGGATAAAATTCCGCTTGTCAGAGTGCACAGTGAATGCCTGACAGGGGATATTTTTCACAGCTTAAAATGCGACTGTAATTCACAACTGCATGGCGCATTAAGAATGATTGACAATTACGGTAAAGGTGCTGTTGTGTATATGAGAGGCCACGAAGGCAGAGGTATAGGGCTTATAAATAAAATTAAAGCTTATAAACTCCAGGAGCAAGGACAGGACACCATTGAAGCCAATATTTCCCTTGGTTTTAAAGCTGATTTAAGAGATTACGGTATAGGCGCCCAAATAATAAGGGATATCGGGTATACTACTTTTAACCTGATTACGAATAATCCTAAAAAAATCATAGGTTTGAAGGGTTACGGATTAACTGTTAATGATATAATTAAAATAGAGTCTGAAGTGACAACATATAATAAACATTATTTAGATACCAAAAAAGAAAAGATGCACCATATGTTGTAATATGGGATAAGAATAAAGGAAAAGATATGAAAACCGTATTTGAAGCACGATTAATAGAAAGAGATGATTACTCTGCTTTTGAAGCAATAT
>CALUUU010000143.1 GCA_944324035.1 Candidatus Gastranaerophilales bacterium | reverse complement strand
ACAGGCCAGCACGAATATGTGGTAAAACTTACATTGCAAAAACTCAAAAAAGCAAGCCTTAAAGATTTGGTTAAACTTAAAGAAAATATAACAGAAGCTGAATACAGGATTAAAGCAGGTTTGAGCCAAAATCCCGAGGCGGAAGTTGAAAATGCATTTTTTAAATAACGAGGAAATATGGAAACAGCTCTATTAGAAGAAAAATACCCGTTTTTAATAAAATATTTCAGAAGCGGAATTGAAAATCCGAACAAAAACATTGCGCACTGTATTCTTTTCTACGGAACTGATTTGGGGGCACAGTATGATTTGGCGCTTGAAATTGCAAGACTTTTAAACTGCACGGGAGATAAAAGTGCGGACTGCCAATGTTTAAATTGCAATTGGATAAGACAAAACCAGCATCCGGCGGTTTTAACAATATCAAAAGTTGACAATAAGCCGTCAAACGACGACTCTAAAACCGTAATTTCAATCGAACAGGCAAGAATGATTAAAAACGATTTGCTTGTAACATCTGATTATCACAGGGTTTTAATATTCTGTGACAAAGATAAGGACGGAAATATACTCGGGTTAAACGAAACAAACTTCCAGGAGCCGACAGCCAATGCTCTGTTAAAAACCTTTGAAGAACCTCCATCTCATACTACTTTTATCTTTTTAACAAAAGACAAATCGGATATGTTATCCACGATAATTTCACGCGCGCAATGCTTCTTTGTTCCTTCGACAAAAGATGACAACAGAGATTTTT
The DNA here is from genome assembly GCA_944324035.1 of Candidatus Gastranaerophilales bacterium. Taxonomy (GTDB): domain Bacteria; phylum Cyanobacteriota; class Vampirovibrionia; order Gastranaerophilales; family Gastranaerophilaceae; genus UBA1221. Next base: position 4,199 of record CALUUU010000143.1, on the reverse strand, counting down.
CTCTTGTACAGGAAGTTATGAACGGATATCTTGAGATAGGAAGAAATGACGTGCTTGATTTGTACGAAAAAATGTTTGAACTCACAAAAGAAAATGACAGCGCTGAAGTTTTAAATCAAATCCAGAACTATATGGCGGCGTTATTAAAAAATTCGCTTGATAATCCGCTTTTAAAGATGAAATTAATCAAAGACATAAATGCCGTTGAACATGCAAAAGATGAACTCAATCTAAATATGAATATCCAGACTATTCTTGAAAATTTAGCTTTTGCATTAGTTCTCGACAAATAAGAGGATACTTAAAACATCTTATTGTTTTTCTTGGCGCAGCCCAAGTTGTGAAACTTCAGTGAATAAGTCATTAACTTTTACCAATGACGGATCCGCATTTGCCACCTTTTTCGCAGCAGACATCACACCCAAATACATTCCGGCAAAAGCTCCGACTCCGGCACCTACCAAAGCTGTAAGTCCGCCGATTATTGAACGTTTCACAACAGAGCCCTTAACACAAATTGCAGTTATGGCAGGCGCTAAGGCACCGACTACTGCCCCGATAAGCGTTGAAATTTTTAAATTTTTCTCTGATTTTTTCCCTTGAGCTTCAATTTTATCCCTTACTGCCGCCTGATCAACTGTTTGCACAACATCCTGAAATTCTTTTTGAATTTTCTCAAATTTATCAACATTCTCTACCGGTATACTATATATAACTTTCTGATTATTCGCAGGGTTTTTAAATTCATAGTTTTGCCTGCCATTTACCGGAGCACCTACTTTCACAAAATTGTCACTCATAATAAAACCTTTCGCCTGCCTACACTTATATATTAAAACCAAAAACCATAAACAATTGCCTGCAACCTGGTATAATTTTACATATATTAATACTATTCGGCATTTTTGGCGTTATAGTTAAACGAAAAATTTACATCAATATTTTCGCCTTTAAATGATAATGGCAAAGGCTGGAAAGGTGCTGTTGCATTGACGGCATCCAAGGCGGCTTTATCCATCTCAGAATTGTCTGATGATTTTAAGATTTCTACAGATTCAAGACTTCCGTCTTTTTTTATTTTCATCAAAACGACTACACGTGCGTTTGTTCCGATTTTTGGAGGATTCCAGTTTTGCATCATGTCTGACTGGAGGTTCTGCATAAATGTTTCAAAATTAGCTGCCGGCACTTTATTTTTTACAGCATTACGAGTTAAACGGGAAAAGTTTTGTTGGATTTTTTGATAAGTTTTGGGCTGATGCTTGCGCAGCAAAACTATTCCTAAACAAATTGTATCAAGGATAATAAATACTGCAATTAATACAAATACAACCATAAGTCTTTTCAAACTTATCTTGTTATAATTTTGTTCCATATAGTTTCCTCCCTAATTTATCAAAACTCTATCCAGACAGGCGCTTTGAGAATACTGCCACTCGCGGTAGGTTATACGGCTTACTTTGAACCCGCATCTTTCTAAAATTGACTGTTTTTTCATATTTGAAACTCTCTGCGGCTCGTTATCTTCAAGCCCGTCAACCTCAACTATAAACTTGTCATCAATGAGCAAATCCGCACTCAAGCCGGCAATATCGACACCTGCCTTAACTGTATGACCGAGTTCTCTGATACTTTGCGCAATCTCACGCTCAAGCTTATTTTTATAAATATTTTCATCTATTTCACAATTCTCAACAGCCTGTTTTTTGTTATTATATTCTTCAATATAAGACATATAATCCCTGAACAAGCCGTCCTGAATATCTTTAGGGTCGCGTGATACAAAGTTAATCACCTTATAACGCGCCCTTGTTATAGCAACGTTAAACAGGTTTGGTTTTTGCAAGAAAGTCAGACTCTGAGGGAAACTGTTCGGCGCAAATGCCCAAGACATAAGAATAATATCTCTCTCATCCCCCTGGAAAGTATGAGCTGTACCGATTTCAATCTGATGTTTTTTCATCATATGGTCAGACAAGACTTTTGAAACAGAAACTTTCAACTGCTCAACCTGCGCACGGAATGGTGAAATAATTCCGATTGAAACAGGTTTGTCAGGATTTTGGCGTTCATCTTCTACTACAATATCGTAAAGACGTTTTACAAGGGCTTCTATTTCCGGAAGATTTCTTGTCGCATCAGTGTCAACTTTGCCGTCAGGAACAACAACCGTTTCAAGAACTTTTTCATTCCCGACATCTTTTTTCATTATTCTTATTCTTCCGCCGTAAAATTCTCTGTTCGAAAATTCTATAATAGGCGGCAGACTTCTGAAATGCTCATCCAGCATAACGGAATTCATAGAATAGTAATCCGCAAGATCAAACATGGAATTTGTTCTGAAACGCCACATTAACTGGTACTTATCAGGAATTCCGTATTGTGTGAGGAACGATTGTTCTTTAGCTTTTTCCAAGAAAGACAGATGCGGAAGCTGTTTGTCATCGCCAACTATAACTGCTTTTTTCGCTCTGAACAAAATCGGGAAACAGCTTGCAATATCACATTGGGAAGCTTCATCAATAATTGCAACATCAAACATGCCCGGCTTCAAAGGCAAGGAGCCTGATACAGCGTAAGTTGTCACACACCAGCAAGGGAAAGCCTCTAAAAGCGGTTTAAAGTCTTCTGTTTCAAGAATTCTGCTTTGCAAATTCTGACGGCGTTCTACAAGAGATTTTGAGTGTACAATCAGCCTCTGGCGCTTAACCTGATCACGCAAAAGGCCTTTTAAGCTTTCTCTGCGTCTGCCTTTCAGGATATTTATAGCAAGCGGCTTCTGTTTCTTTTTCATCTGGCGGATTTGTTCTGTCAGAACATGCAAATTCCCGGTTTTTTGAATATCGGATTCTATTTTTCTCAAATTCCAAATCATTGCAGCTATTGAAAGTTCTGACTTTAACCTGCCGAGATTTTCATAATTTACTTCAAAATCTTTTAATTTTAATATTTTTTTCAAACCGTTTATGCTTCCAAAGTTTGCAATATTAGCGAAAAACCCGGTTTTTTTTTTTTTTTTTTTTAATTTTGCAATAATTTTTAGAATGGCTTCTATTTCAGATTTTTTCAAAGCGGACTTTATAAACTGCATATTGCCGATGGATTTTTCCTGCTGGTCAATATCCAAAGACATATTATGCCAATCGTTTTCCAGTTTAATAATCTGTTCGCATTTATTTTCGTAATCTCTCAAAAGATTGAGATGATTTTTCATATCATCAACAGTTGCAAAAAGGCTGTCCTCATAGTCGCTGTCTATATCAACTTTTCCGGACAACAAGTCTTGAAGCTGAAAACTCAATTGTTTTTGATAATTTAAACGTCCGGCGCGAAGTGCCAAAAACGGCGCCCCTAGTTCATTTAACCTGTCTGCGACAACATCCACAGCCTTGTCCATACGGGATGCAACAAGCACGGTTTTCCCGTTTGCAATCAGATGCGCCACAAGGTTAACTATAGTCTGTGATTTACCTGTTCCAGGAGGCCCTTGTACTGCTATAAACTTATTATTATCAATATTTTTTATAACTCTTTCCTGAGAATCACTCAGCGCCAAAGGGGTTATCGGATAGAAATCCGTAATTTTCTTCATATCCTTTATCGGGACTGATTTATCCTTTGATATGGAAAACTCCTCGTTTATTATGCCTAATGCTGTTTCTCTGTAGGTTCCGCTTGGCTTCTCGGCAATTTGTGTAAGTTCATGCAAAACTCCGGCAGTTACAGTCGGACGTTTTGTGAGAATTATGGCAGCCTGGCTGGTAAGATTTATTTTTTCCAGTTTTTTAATCTGCTTTTGTTTATTTTCTTCTTCATTTACAATTTCGTCAACGTTATCTGCCGTAATCTTTTCACTGTAAAAATCTGTTTCACTTTCTTTTGAAATATTGTCTTCATCAACATTATTTTTGTCATCAAGATTTATATCAATTTCAGGGATAAGCGCTTTTAAAGTTGTTAAAAATATATCAAGCCCTTCTTTTGTAATCGGAACAGACGGAACAACATCAAGCAGCCCCTCTAAAAGCTGTTCAACCTCATCATCATCGTCATTCTTTTTCATCAACGCTGTTAATGCGCCTGTGTTCAGGGAAAGAGTTTCCTCCTGCGGAATACAATTGATATTCACTCCGTTACGTTCAAGGTGGCACGGAAGATACAAAAGCGGAGTTAAAAATTCATTTGCCTTTCTTGTTTTT
>CALUUU010000142.1 GCA_944324035.1 Candidatus Gastranaerophilales bacterium | reverse complement strand
CTCCTTTTTCCTTTAGTATAAACTATGTTCACACTTTTTGCAAGTCTACTTTCATAACCCATGGTGCCTGAGGCACGACATCATAACGCTGCGCTTTGTGTGATGCGAACGAAATATTATTTTAAATTAATTGTGCACTATCGTACTATATGCACGTTCGCCTGACTCACCTTACGGTGAGTAACATTATGTCATCACTGAAAGTGTCAAAAGGCGTCATTCTGAGGGCTTTAGCCCGAAGAATCTTATATTAAAAAACTCCCCATCCCAACCTTCCCCAAGCAGGGGAAGGAGTTAATGCGCTGCATTGTCCTTAGCAGCGCTGAAAGATTTCGTTTGCAAATTTTCGGAGTTTTGACTAAGGCAATAAAAAGCCGGCAGAAACTACCGGCTTTATTCAAAATAACTATCCTCTCTTCTTACCCTTTGTGTGATTATTGAAGAGGTGCTCTCCACAATGAATCACTAAATTTATTTTGAGTTTGGTTCATATCTACAGACAAAGTCACATTGCTTGGTGTAAATACAAATACCAAATCTCCTACTTTTTGCGGTTTGCCGTTTAGTGCATGGGCAGCGCCGCATACAAAATCAATTGTTCTCTGGGATTGTTCTTTATCTAATAAATGAAGATTAAGAACAATAGTTTTTCTATCTTTAAGGTGTTGAACGATTTGAGCAGCATCATCAAATGAACGAGGTTCCATAACAATAACTTCATAACCTCTGTAATTAGGGTGGTTAACCACTTTTAACTCATTATTCTTTTCTTGTCTTGGCTGATATGTATAAGCAGGATCCAAAGCTAAATTGTCCTCTGTTTCATATTCATCATCAATAATTTCTTCACCCATTTCATCAAATATAGTTTCTTTTGGTTCAAATCCTTTAACCAAAAAATCTACAACCGATTTGATTTTGTCTGTAACTGCTGCCACCGTTTTTCCTCCGTCCTTTTATTTTTTATTAACTATTTTCACTAACTAAACAATTTTCTGCCTATTCTAAGCATAGTCGCCCCTTCCTGAGCTGCAATCACGTAATCCTGACTCATCCCCATTGATAACTCATCAAGTTTACAGTTAAATTTCAATTCCAATTCATTTTTTGTATCTGCCACATCTTTGAATAACCGCCTTATTTCATCCTCCGGCGCCCCGAGAGGTGCCATATTCATCAGACCTAATATTCTGATATTCGGGAGGTTTTGAATTTCAGGAAACGCTTCAAAAAGCTCTTTTCGCGAAAACCCGGATTTTTGAACCTCTCCGGCATTATTCAACTGCAGCAATACATCCTGAACTTTTCCTAATTGCCCTGCTTCATACGAAATTTTTGAAGCAATTTTAACAGAATCAACAGAATGAATTATGTCAAAAACTTCAACGGCGCGTTTTGCTTTATTACTCTGCAAATGTCCTATAAAATGAAATTTTGAATTAGCTCTCACTTCTTCCGGCAGCCTGCTGATTTTTTCAGAAGCCTCAACAACTCGAGATTCCCCGAAATTTCTCAGACCTGCCTCATAGGCCGCAGCCATTGCTGTTTCGTCAAAATATTTTGTAACTGCAATAATATTTGGTTTATAAGGTGCGATTTCTTCCTGTATTTGTAAAAGATTCTCTCTTATCGTGTTTTGCATAAATAATCTTACCCTTACAAGAAAGTGCTCAAATCTCTTGAGCATATAACAATTTTAGCGTATCTCTTTGAGATGGACAACTATTTTATTTTTTACACTTATTCTTAATCTGTCCTCCCCCCAAAACCATGATTAATTCATGCTTTTGAGGATTTTAATATTTCTTAATTTTTGGTAACATTTATTAATACACTGTAAAATAATCATGCCTGCTACATTTTTAATATCAATGTACAAAAAATATTTACAGTTTTAAATTAAACTATAATTTATAAAAAATACTCCTCTAAACAGAGGAGATTTTAAATAAAAGTTAAAGTGTAAAATTTCCATTATTAAGCCAGATAATCAACCATTATATCTTGCACAATATTATTTACACTGTCTGCACAATGTTTTACCTGCGGCGGGTTAATTATTGCAGGAACCATAATACTAAGAGCATCACCGCATAATTCACTCAGCTTGTAGCCCAAAATTATACCTTCATTAAAGTCATCGCTTTCAAGATAATCTTTATTTACTACAAATTTTTCATCCGGTTTAGCTTTAATATCTCGGGTAAGTTTTGCTAAAAAACTAAACAAAGGTACTGTATTGCGCTTTGCCGGAAGCGGAGTGTTATTAAGTATGATTTTTGTATCAATTCCATTTTCTGTGAGTACTTTTTGACCGATGATATTTACAAAATTCTGGTTAACAGGATTAAGGTAATTCTCTTTTACACCGCTTCTTGATAAAGTTTCCTTAAAATTACTCAAATCTTTACCGTCATAATCATCTGTGAGCTGGGCATTTATAACTACTGCCTCCATATTGTTGTCAGGTGACATTATTCTTGTTGAGCTGATATTTTTAATACCTGTAAAATTTATTTGCATATTTTTCTCCTGTAGGATATATAAAAACAGCAGAAATATTTTTTTGCTATTAATAAAAAAAAGACCTCTGTTTTTTATTATCAAGAGGTCAAGGTTGGTTATTTTGGTTATGTTATAGTATTGTTATGGTTATATGTGATTTTATTTAGGTAAATGTCATTATTTTCATCATTATTAATAGCCCTGAATATAAATATTTGCGCCTTAAAAATCTAATATTTACAAAACTTTACAAATAAAATTAATACGGAAGATAGCGCTCAGGAACGGAAGGAGCATCCTGCACTACAGGGAATGTGGTTTTTGTACATACAGAAGAGTCATTCACATAGCTATTCCAGAGCTTTTCCGCAGTCGGGTCATAGTAGTATTTTTTATTAAAAACAAGCATAGTATTATAAAGTTCAAAAAGCTGTTGTTCATCAAATCTGCAATTAACTTTTAAAGAACCGTATGATGTTGTAACAATCTGGGTATAATTACATCTACCGTCGTAATCTTTGAATATAAACTTCAAATCATGAAATACAGTTCCCTGATTATTTAAATCATTTGTTTCCGCATAAATAGAGCAATCCTTGAATTTTTCAATAAATTTATCGGAAAAACCGTTTTCGGCCTGAACACTCATCCCAATAAACAATACAACCAAAAGACACAGGAATTTTTTCTTTTTAGCAGTTTTTTTCAATACATCGGCAAAAGGAACGATAGGAAGCATTTTATAACCGCAGTCGTCGGAGAGAGCTCCACCCATTGAAAAAAGTTCTTCCTGCGGATACCTTCTGCAAATTCCGGGTCTGGTTTTGTGAATTTTACATTTATGAGTAACAGGGTCAAGATTTTGACACTCAAATACCAGCCCCGTTTCGTCCTTATCAATCACCTTTAAATAAGTATAAAATCTGTGAAGGTATTGAAGTTTTTTAAACTCCTCTTCATCCTGAATAACGTGCTTAAAATGTTTAACGTAAATTTTTGTACAGCATTTGCCGCAAGCATTACATTTACCGGTTCTGTAATACTTCCGCCCTAAAATTTTGGATAAAATGAACTTTCTGATAGTCAAAAAAAATTTTTCCATGCAAAAACATAATAGCATGGAAAAATTTTTATCTTAAAATTAAAATTAAAGTGATGTCACATTATAATCTCGTTCTGCCTTGGAACTTGAATTTTCACAGACAAATTTTAAACATTTATCAACAAAAGCCTCAACAGCACTCAATTCATTCTGTAAATTTTCAAAATTAGCTTCTTTTTTGTTTTCGGTAATTAATTCTTCATATCTCATAAACTATCTCCTTAAAACTTCACGAGTTTACATACGGATAATATGCCCAAAAACTTTAAAAATTTAACGAAAATATTACAAAATGTATCCTGCTTAATTAATAATAAAAACTTATATAAACCAAACCAGAACAGAAGCAAGCAAACAAAGAGAAAATATCACCCAGGATAGAACTTCTTTTGTCGCGGGTTTGACATTTTTTGGCTGTACGGTTTGCGTAATTTGTTCAAAAGTATCATTTCCGCAATCGCAATATAAAACCCTCTGAGGGTAAATCTTTTTACAAATTTTACATCTAAACATAATTTAAGTTTAATACATTTCAGCCTTTTTTTCAAGTTGAATAGATAGTGACTAATATAGCAAATTCCACCAAAAATTTTCAACCATGCATTATACTGAAAAAGAAAAACATGCGATAGTATTCTGCTCTGACTGACGGCATCGCTTTGATTAAATGGATGTTCTTTCCGTTTGCTATGTAAACAAAATCGTTTAGCGCTGCTAAGGACAACGCAGCGCAGAAACACCTTCCCCTACTTTGGAAAGGTGGGATGGGGTGCTATAATTTGCGTAATGAATTACTCCCCACCCTAACCCGAACAAGGGAGGGAACAAAAAAATAAGGCTCCTTCCCCTACTTGGGGAAGGCTGGGATGGGGAGTTATATCTACAGAGAAATTAATTTACTAAATTCTTGTACATGTCAAGTAATTAGTTATATAATTTATGTTATCGGTATCATTTTAATGCAAAAGTATCATTTATGTTCATTTCTTTTCCTTTGGTTGCGAGGCAAAGGAAAAGAAACGAACCAAAGAAAAGGAAACACGCAAACGTTTCCTGCATTTCGCTGACGCTCAATGCTAAATATTATTTGAGCTTTCAGCTCAAATTCTTTCAAGGCTCACTATCGCACTGCGTGCACGTTCGCCTGACTCACATACGTGAGTAACAGAATGCAGTTTTGCGTGTGCGGCAGCACAATAGCAAAACAAGAAAGATTTCGTTTGCGAAGCAAACGGAATGAACGTCCATTCTATCAAAGCGATGCCGTAGGCAGCGCAGAGATTGATTGCGTGTTTTTCTTTTTCGGTTCACTTTTTCTTTTTTCTTCGCAACAAAAAAGAAAAAGTGAACAATAAAT
>CALUUU010000141.1 GCA_944324035.1 Candidatus Gastranaerophilales bacterium | reverse complement strand
TGGCACAAAGAATTGCAACCGGCGATGTTCCTGAAAGTTTAAAAAATGATAAGATTTTATCACTTGACTTGGGCGCTCTTTTGGCCGGCGCATCTTACCGCGGCGAATTTGAGGACAGATTAAAAAATGTGTTAAAAGAGGTTGAAGCGCAGACAGATGATTTAATATTATTTATAGATGAAATTCATACTATTATGGGTATGGGCGCATCGGAAGGTTCTGTTGATGCCGGGAACTTGTTAAAACCTATGCTTGCAAGAGGCAGCATAAGGGTTATAGGTGCAACAACCTTAGACGAATACAAAAAATACATTGAAAAAGATAAAGCGCTTGAGCGTCGTTTCCAGCCAGTTGTTGTTGATGAGCCGTCAATTGATGTTGCAATAAGTATTCTGCGGGGGTTGAAAAATAATTATGAGGTGTTTCACGGGATAAAAATTCTTGATGAAGCTATTGTTCAGGCGGTTAAACTTTCTGACAGATATATTTCTGACAGGTATCTGCCGGATAAGGCTATTGATTTAATTGATGAAGCGGCATCATCTCTCAGAATGAATATAGATACAACCCCGGAAGAAATTGATATATACACAAGAGAAAAACTTCAGCTTGAGCTTGAACGTAAAAATTTGACAGAAGAGCGTACCAAAGAAGCTGATGCAAAAATTGCCAGGATTTCCAAAAAAATCGAAAATCTGGAAGCTAAAATTACTAAATTAAAAACTCAATGGGCACAGGAAAAGAAAATTCTTGATTCCACAACAACAGTAAAGAAAAACCTTGAAATTCTGCATGCTCAAATACAACTTGCCCAGAAAAAGGGTGAGCTTACGACATCTTTGGAACAAAAATACAAAGATATGCTTTCAATGGAAGAAAAACTTAAAAACCTCCAGTCAGATAAATCTAAAAAGCACCTGCTGAAAGATTATTTAGATGCAGATGATATTTCTACGGTAGTTGCAAAGTGGACAGGTATTCCTACAACAAGACTTGTCGAAAATGAATCCGAAAAGCTGCTGGGCATGGAGGAGTGTCTGCATAAGCGTTTGATAGGCCAGGATGAGGCTGTTCATAAAATTGCCAGTGCAATCAGGCTTTCACGGTCAGGCCTGAGGGATAATAAACGCCCGATAGGTTCGTTTTTGTTTCTGGGGCCTACAGGGGTTGGTAAAACCGAGTTAGCAAAAGCCCTTGCAGAATTTTTGTTTAATGATGAAGATGCGCTTATTCGAATAGATATGAGTGAATTTATGGAAAAATCTGCTATATCAAGGCTTACCGGAACAACAGCAGGTTATGTCGGATATGAAGAAGGCGGACAGTTAACTGAAGCTGTCAGACGAAAACCATATTCTGTAGTTTTGTTTGATGAAATTGAAAAGGCGCATTCAGACATATTTAATATAATGCTCCAAATGTTTGATGACGGCAGACTGACTGACGGGCAGGGCAAACTGATTGACTTTAAAAATACCATTATTATTATGACAAGTAATATAGGAAGCGAAATTCTGCTCAATGACACTTTAGATTTTGACGAAAGGCGCAGACAGGTTAATGAACTGTTGAAGTCAAAGTTTAAGCCTGAATTTATTAACAGAATTGATGAAATAATAACATTTAAACCTCTTACCCGCCAGGATTTATCTGAGATAGTAAAAATCCAGACAGCTTCACTGAAAAAAAGGGTTGAAGAACAGGGCATGCAGCTTGAAATAACAGATCGAGCAAAACAATTCCTTGCTCAGGAAGGTTATGAACCTTTGTTTGGGGCAAGACCTCTTAGGCGTGTTATAAGAAAAGAAGTTGAGATACCTCTTTCGACACAAATTCTTGAAAATAAATTTAAACGTGATGACAAAATTATTATTGATTGCGAAAATAATGCTTTAACTTTTAATACAGAGCATATAAGCGTTAAGTAATTTTTGAGTTGTAAAAGGGAAGGAATTTATATAACAAATTCCATAGATACTATAAAAAGCCAGTCATTCTGAGGGGAGAACACCCCGAAGAATCTCATGCCAAAAGAGATCCTTCGGATTTTTTAATTTACAGTAGCCATAACTCCCCATCCCAACCTTCCCCAAGCAGGGGAAGGAGCCTTATTTTTTGTTCCCTCCCCTACTCGGGGAGGGCTAGGGTGGGGAGTTATTATATCAACAGAGAAATTTAGTTATGTCATAATGTCATTCACCTGCGACGAATGATATTTTGCGTTATTCTGAGGCTGTAAGCCGAAGAATCTCATAAGAAATGAGATACTTCGGGCTATAGCCCTCAGTATGACAAGAGGCGTCATTGCTGTACATGTCAAATAAGTTCAGCATGACATAATATTTCTTTCGCGTCACACAAAGCACACTGTTATAATATAGTGCCTCAGGCACTCTGTGGAATTAGCATACATATCCCTTGTAAAATTACTTGCGAAAAAAAATCCATTGTTGTAACATAAAATTATTAAAGGAGAGATGTGTATATGGAGACTTTAAATAAGAACGAAGGGTTAATTACAAAAGTTATTGGGCCTGTTATTGACGTTGAATTTCAGCCTGGAGAACTCCCTGAAATTTATACAGCACTGCATATTGAAAAAGAAGACGGCAGCTATATTGTTGCAGAAGTTCAGCAGATGCTTGGGTCAAACAAGGTAAGAACGGTTGCAATGTCATCAACTGACGGCTTAAAAAGAGGTATGAAGGTTATAAATACAAATGAACCTATTAAAATTCCTGTCGGGAAACCTATTTTAGGCAGAATATTGAATGTAATCGGTGAACCTGTAGATAAGATGGGGCCTGTTGAAACAGATACTTATCTTCCTATCCACAGAGAATCTCCAAGTCTTGTTGACCAAAATACGGATATCGAAATTTTGGAAACAGGTATTAAAGCAATCGACTTGCTGCAGCCGTACCAAAAAGGCGGTAAAATCGGGCTGTTCGGCGGTGCCGGTGTAGGCAAAACAGTTTTGATTATGGAGCTTATTCATAACATTGCACAAGAGCACTCCGGGGTATCAGTATTCGGTGGTGTTGGTGAAAGAACCCGTGAAGGCAACGACCTTTGGAATGAAATGAAAGAGTCAAACGTTATTGACAAAGTTGCTCTTATCTATGGTCAGATGAATGAGCCGCCTGGAGCCAGAATGAGAGTCGGACTTTCAGCGTTGACTGCTGCTGAATATTTCAGAGATTTTTCAAAACAGGATGTATTACTGTTTATTGATAACATATTCAGATTTACCCAAGCTGGTTCTGAGGTTTCCGCACTGTTAGGGCGTGTTCCTTCAGCCGTTGGTTATCAGCCGACTTTGGCAAATGAAATGGGTGAATTGCAGGAAAGAATTACTTCTACAAAAGACGGTTCTATTACATCTGTTCAGGCAATCTATGTGCCGGCAGATGACTTGACTGACCCGGCTCCGGCAACAACATTCTCTCACCTGGATGCTTCAACCGTATTGTCGCGTCAGATTGCTTCACTCGGTATTTATCCGGCTGTTGATCCTCTTGAATCAAGTTCAAGAGCGTTGGATCCTCATATTATCGGCGATGAACACTATAATGTTACAAGAAAAGTTCTTGCAATCCTTCAAAAATATAAAGAATTACAAGATATCATCGCAATTCTTGGTATGGATGAATTGTCGGAAGAAGATAAAGAAACAGTTAACAGAGCAAGAAAAATTCAAAGATTTTTGTCACAGCCTTTCTTTGTTGCTGAACAATTCTCCGGTATCCCTGGTAAGTATGTTAAACTTGCCGATACAATTAAAGGATTCAAGGAAATTATCGAAGGTAAACACGATGATTTGCCTGAACAAGCTTTTTATATGGTTGGTACTATTGAGGAAGCTGTTGAAAAGGCAAAGACTATTAAAGGTTAAATTTCAAGCTTGCGGAATGAGTTTTGGCTTATTCCGCCGGCTTTGTAAAGGAGCTTTATGCACTTAAAGATTATTACACATGAAAAAGTTGTTTTTGATGAAGATGTAGATGAAATATATTCACGCGGAGTAGACGGTGAGTTCGGTATTTTGCCTAATCACATTCCTGTGATGACTGCATTAGATATTGGAGTTACAAAAGTTATACAAAATGGTATTCCAAGATTTTTTACGACTATGGGCGGGGTTTTCCAGTTTAAAGAGAATGAGGGTATTCTTTTGACAACAACCGCGGAGGATGGCAAAGATATTGACGTTGCACGTGCAAAAGAGGCTTTGGAAAGAGCAAAGGCTCATCTTGCCGAACGCAATGCGGAACTTGATATTAAACGTGCGGAGGCTGCAATGGCTCGTGCTATGGCAAGATTGAAAGCCTCCTTAAATAAATAATAAAAGTAGCATTCCGGCGGGTATGGCTTTGTTATCTAATCAAATAGTTAAATATGTTGAAAATTCTAAAATTAACGGCAGGTTATGCAAGTGGGATAAACCTGCTGTTAATGTATTTGTTACTCAGCCATCTGATGCCGGACGAAAAGAATACTGGTATTCAAAAGTTGACGAAGCGATTTTTAATTGGAATATGGTACTGAAATCCAACGGAATAAATCTTCAGTTTGTGAAGATACAAAATCCGCAAACTGCAGATATTGTTGTACATTGGGTAAAAGTCGGCAGAGTTTATGAGGGAATGTGCAAGTACCTGAGTGTGGTAAACGGAATTTTTAAAAAGATTTCTATTGATATCGGAATGCCAAATGAGTATTCCGGAAAAGATACAACGGATTTAAGTATTTATTGTGCAATTATGCATGAATTCGGGCACGCACTCGGGCTGGGGCACGGAGTTGATGTTGACGATATTATGTATGTGCCCCATCAGAAAAATATTTCTGTGCCAAGTGAAAATGATATTTATGTTTTAAAACAGATTTATTACTAAAGTTTGTATGGATAATCGTCTTTTATCTGCCAGCCGTCATATTGAATAAGGGCTGAGCAACTTGCTTCTGCGTGCATACTGTTTTCTGCGTTAATGCAGTATCTCATCAGCTGCTCTCTGGTTGTGACATTGAAAGTGGCATTGCCACCGGCTTTAAATTT
>CALUUU010000140.1 GCA_944324035.1 Candidatus Gastranaerophilales bacterium | reverse complement strand
TTTCTGCGCTGCCTACGGCATCGCTTTGATTAAATGGATGTTTATTCCGTTTGCTTCGCAAACGAAATCTTTAAGCGCTGCTAAGGACAACGCAGCGCATTTACTCCTTCCCCTGCTTGGGGAAGGTTGGGATGTGATGCTATAATTTTGCGTAATGAATCACTCCCCACCCTAACCCTCCACGAGTAGGGGAGGGAACAACAATTAAACAAGCACGGCTCCTTCCCCGACTTGGGGAAGGCCGGGATGGGGAGTTATATTTGCGTCATTCTGTGGCTGTAAGCCGAAGAATCACATATTGAAAAGATTTATCCTCAGAATGACGGACTGTTTCACCTGTCTTTTCTATTTGCATTCTTATGATATAATACTTACAGTACGAGTTGATTTGCTATAAGAAAGTTTTATTTATATATATGAAAATTTTGAAAAGATTTTTGAGTCCGCTTTTTAAAAGGCTAAAGTTTTCAAGATACCAAAAAATAAACTGCAAAACAAATGCTTTATTATATACAGAATTGTTTGACATACTTAAGCATTATGATAGAGTTATTCTGTATTTTGATCATAATTTCGGCGGCGGCTGTGACAAATATTTTTGGAATCAGGTACGGAAGCTCTCTAAAAACGAAATCATCCTGAGAATTCAATACCTTTATGCTGAAAAATGTTACAGAATAGGGATATCCGGAGGAATTTCCAAGGAACTCATAATACAGGAGCCTGTTTTGACCGCAATACCGGATAAAATAAAAGGCATTGACATATACGAAATAGTTATTAATAACATTGTCAGTTATCCGTCGATTAAAGAAGTCTTTAATATAGTTAAAACTTATAAAAATTTAAATGACAGTTTAAAAGTTGTATTCTGTGGTCATGACTATTATTCTATATGCCCGAATTTTACGCTTCTGAAAAATGATGAACCCTGTCTGGGTGAATGTGATAAAAATGAGTTCAAAACTTGTTTCTCAAATATTGAGCCGCTGTTTCTGAATGAACAAATTACGAAAGATTTGTCGCTTACTGATTGGCGTAATCTTTGGCGGGAATTTTTTATTTACTATATTGATGAATTCAGATGTTTTTCTAATTATTCAAAAGCTGTTTTTGAAAATATATACCCTGAAATTAAAGAAAAAATGACTCTTGTTCCGCATAAGTTTATACCATTTAAAAATACCATTAATGTTGCAGTTATCGGAACATTGGTTAAGCATAAGGGTGCCGGTGTTATTGAGAATTTTATAGACTACCTTGATAAAAATAATATTTGGAATGTAAAAATATATGTTGTAGGCGGATATTGCGGCAAGCTTCAGGAAAGTCCAAAATTTAAAGTCCTTGGAGATTATGAGAGGGAAAATCTCCCGTCAATATTAAAAGAGCACAATATAGATATGATATTTATTCCTTCCATAAATGGCGAAACGTTTTGCTACACGGCGCAGGAAGCTGTACATTCCGGTTATCCGGCATTATGCTTTAACATTGGCGGCCAGGCTGAACAAATAAGTCAATATGATAAAGGATATCTTCTTGAAAGTAAAGAGCCGGGTTATATATATGACAGGATTTGCGAATTATATTATAAAAATAACAAAGTCTAGTCATTAATTATTTTATACAGATACAGTATATTTTGTTTATTGTCCATCGCTTGAATAACAGTATTTCTCATGATTTCATAGGAAATTTTATTTTTAAAAAGGAATAATTCATATTCTTCAACCTCAAGAGCTTTTGCAATAGCTGACAGTGTCTGTGCACTGGGATAATTGATACCGTTTTCAATTTTGCTGATATTTTTAGTATCTATACCAACCATTTCGGCAAATTGTTCCTGAGTATATTTTCTATGTTTTCTTAATTTTCTTATTTGTGCGCCTAGATTTTTTTTCAGAGTCATATTTTATTCCTCTTTTTATTAACATCAAAAAAAATTTATATAATTAACTATCTGTAGGATAACAATTTTTATAAAATTATATGTGATATATTGACAAGTCTAATTTATTTTGTACGATATTAAAGTACTGAACAGGGAAATTTAATATGTCTGACAATTCTCAGAAACAATCATTTTTGGATAATATATTTTCTTACACTACCCGGGTAGATGACTATTGGTATTCTCAGGAATTTAAAATTGCCGGGATAAAAATTAAACACAGAATGCCCCCGAAAGAGTATATGAATTCAGAAATATATACGTCTGAGAACAATAAGTTGTATGCTGATTTATGTAATTACACCAAAAGATTTAAGAAAATTACATTATTTATAGATCATTCATACGGCGGCGGGTGTGACAAATATTTTTGGAATCAGGTTAGAAAACTTGATAAAACAGAAGCCATAGTCAGGCTGCAATATATAGTTTATTACGATTGTTACCGTATTACACTAAATGGTGCCTGCCGCAGTTTCTCGATTTTAGACAGCAGCCTTGAAAATGTATTTAAACAAGTTAATAAATTTGGGATAGACAGAATTGTCTTAAGTAATATTGTAGGCTATCCTTCCATTGATAAAATTTTTAAAGCACTCACAGATTATAAAAAATCTAAGTCTTACTCAAAAATATTATATTGTTTACATGATTACTATCCTATTTGTGCGAATTATATTCTTCTTAAAGACGGCTATCTCAGATGCAAAGGACACTGTAAACGTAAGGAATTTAACAAATGCTTTGAATGTTCAATAGATTCAAGACTAACCACAGACGATATAAAAAATCGTATTCCATTAGCTAGATGGCGTGAAAAATGGCTGGAATTTTTTACAAATACTGTTGATGAAATCATATGTTTTTCAAATTCTTCCAAGACAATATTGAAAGATATTTATCCTTCCATCCAAAACAAAATAACCGTCAAACCGCATGAATTTATACCATTCAAAAATTCCATACATATTGGAATAATAGGAGAAATGCATTATCATAAAGGCCGCGGTATAATTGATGCATTAATAGATTACTTGGAACGTAATAACATATGGGATATAAGCATTTATGTAATAGGTAATTATTACGGGAACCGTTCTGACAGCAGATTAATAAAAATATTAGGCGAGTATGAGAGGAAAGAATTACCGTCAATTCTTAAACAACATCAAATTGATATGATATTTATTCCGTCAATATGGGACGAAACTTTTTGTTATACGGCACAAGAAGCTATAACGACAGGTATGCCTGTGTTATGTTTTGGATTTGGAGGACAGGCAGAGCAGGTATCACAGTACGCTAAAGGTAAAATTTTAGAATCTCAAAATCCTGATGACATATATAATGCAATCAAACACTTGTATAAAACTTCGGAGGAAATAAATGTATAAACTGCTGGAAAAGTTCGGGTTATCAAAAAATGAAAAGGAATTAACTGAATATATTGATTATGTTTTGAATTCCCAGTTAGACAGATCTAATTTTGTAAAACCGATTGAGGACAAGCATGTATTCAAAGACGATGATGTGAAGCTGATTGCATATTATCTTCCGCAATTTCACGATTTTGAGGAAAATATAAAATGGTTTGGACGGGGTTTTAGTGAATGGTCAAACACTTCCAAAACACAGCCGCAATTTATCGGACATTGGCAGCCGCATATTCCGATAGATGTCGGATATTATAATTTGGAAACTCCAAACACTTTCAAACGGCAGATTGAACTTGCAAAACAGTACGGCATATACGGGTTTTGTTTCTATTATTACTGGTATTCCGGGAAAAAGATTATGGAAAAGCCTATACAAAAATTTTTAGCAGATAAATCTTTAGATATGCCTTTTTTCATGTTTTGGGCTAATGAGGATTGGACTATGCTGTGGGATAACGGAGAATATAAAGAAACCCTTCACCGCCAGCAGCTACAGCAAGGAGATGCAGAAAAGTTTATGGACGATATTCTTCCGTTTATGAAAGATGAACGGTACATAAAAATTGATAATAAGCCGCTGCTCGTAATTTATAACCTGGCAAATTATCCTTATGATAAATATATGGCATTCAATAAACGTATACGTGAAATTGCAAAAGAAAACGGATTTGATGATTTATATATAATGTCTGTGGTAAAAGGTGTTTATGATTTCTGTAATATGAAAGAGGTTACGGATAAATATAACTTAAATTCCATGCTGGAATTTTTCCCGCATGGCTTAGAAAGCTGGTGGGGTGATACAACCAGAGAGCTGGACGTAAAAGTTATGAATCCTAAATTCAGCGGAAAAGTTTTTGATGTTGCAAGCTATATTGCAAACAAAGATTATATTTTTGATACAAATACAAAACTTTTTAAAGGATGTTTTCCAAACTGGGATAATACTCCGAGAAGATGCTACAAAGAAGCACAAATTATGCAGAGCAATCCGGCAGATTATAAAATTTGGCTAAAAGATATTATTAACTGGACAAAAGAACATAAGACAAAAACTGAACAGTTTGTCTTTATAAATGCCTGGAATGAATGGGCCGAAGGCGCCCATCTTGAACCGGATCAACGCTATGGATATGCATATTTAAGAGCTACAAAAGAAGCGCTTGAAGAAAAATAATATTATAAAGGAGTAATAAATGAAGTTAAGGTTATCAAAAGTCTTTTCTGTAGGGAATACTCAGGACAGATCTCATAAACTTGTAACTGTTTGCGGAGCAAAAATAAAATTTAAAAGAAAAGACAATTTGCAGCACATAAAAGATAAATTTGATATGCCAAATTTTGATAAACCGCTTGTAACAATATTAATTCCTTGTTATAACCAGTATCAATACACTATTAATTGTTTGTGGTCAATAAAAAATACTATAAAAGATATTCCTTATGAAGTTATTATTGCTGATGATTGCAGCAGTGATAAAACAAGATATATCGGCAAAAGAATAGGTAATATCAGAGTAATAAAAACCGAACATAATTCAGGCTTTTTGTTAAATTGTAATAATGCATTAAAACAGGCAAAAGGGAGTTATATCTGGTTCTTAAACAATGACACTGTTGTAAAGGAAGAAGCCTTGGCTCATTTACTTAATACCTTTAAGTCCGACGACAAAGCAGGCGCTGTCGGCTCAAAACTGTTATACGAAAATGGCAGACTTCAGAG
>CALUUU010000139.1 GCA_944324035.1 Candidatus Gastranaerophilales bacterium | reverse complement strand
CCTTCTGATGCGTGGCTTATGCAGGCAATTGAAGAATTTGCGCATGATAAAGAATTCAGAAAAGAAAATTACTTGAATTTTGTTTATACTGATGCCCAGACAATGATGTGTCATATGTATAGAAAAGATGAAACGCCGTATCTTGATTATGAAGGCGGATATTATTACAATTTTGGCGATCATTATTACCCGGACGGAGCGCGTTCGGAAGGGCTGGTAGCTGCATATTATCTTGCGCGTAATATGGGAGAAAATGCTCTTGCAAAGAATATTCTGAAAGCTTGCAAACTTGCTGCAAAAAGCCAGTTTTCTTTATTTAACTGTGAAGAATATACGTTTTCACACAAAAATCCTAAGCGTTCTCTTAATGCTATAAGGTTTAAAAATACGCGTCAATGGGTAAGAGTTGATTCTATCCAGCACGTGGCCTGTTTCTTTATAAGGTTGTATTGGACTGAAAATAAACCGGCTTTAAATTAATTATTTTTTAGCATTGCCATTTTGATAAAGTTAATTATAACGAAATGTAAAAATGAATTTCAAACAAGCTGAAACCCGCTTATAATGTCCACTAGGGTAGGATTGGACAGAAGGGCGCATTGTCAATTATTTTTAAATAAATCCGTTTATATCTTTGTAAGTATTATATAGAGAGGTATAAATTATGTACAATGGCGATGTTGGCGGCGTATCCGGCGGAAATAATGCGCAATGGAATAAAAAACTGGCAGAGCAGCTGGATGCTGCAGACGGCAAAAAGGACGGTAAAATCAGTGCAAGTGTTTGAAACGGATTTATAAAACATACCGGCAGCAGCGGGAATAAAATAAAATGGTCTATAACAGTAGACAATGCTTCCAAAAGTTTCAGCTATTACGATGCTAAAAAAGATGTGGGTAAAGTTGACTGGAACAACTGGGCAGATATGTATGCGGAATTTACCGGAAAACCGTCAGGTAATGAAGGAGCAGCTCCTGCGCAAGGCGCAGCAAAACCGGAAAAGCCTGCTCAAGAGCAGATGCAGGATGCAGGGATTAAAGTCGGAGCAGACGAAGAGCGTTTAGAACATGCAGCTCAAACAACTCTCCAAGATGCCGGCGGTTCCTTACAGCAAGCGCCTGTCCAGCCGGATAAACGTCAAAAAGTCGAGATAACAGATGATTACAAAGATAACGGTGACGGTACAAAAACAAAAACCCAAATGGGAGATGACGGCAAGCCCGGTTTCACACAAACTGTTGACAGCGAAGGGCATGTTATAAGCGAATCTGAATTCAGGCATGGTATAAATACAGGTAAAGAAATCGAAATCCGCAGGAATTATTTTGCCGATGGTTCTATCGAAAAAGTTGCGTTTGTTGATGGAGAACGGTTTGACGATTTTGATGACGGAGAGATGTCGAAACCAGGAGAATTGCAATTTAGATTTGTTAAAGATTCACCGATGAAGATTGTTGATTCCAAAATGCCGGCAGAAGCAGACCTTTTGAAAGCCGGATTTAAAAAGGATGACAGTGTTATGACAATGAACGGCGGAGCAATATATTATAACGAGCAGACAGGAGAATCTTTTGTTCTTGATGAATTTTCAAAAACCTGTGAATACAGAAAAGGCAATATTACTCAAAAGCATTCCTATGATTCAGACGGGAACTTAACATACGGTACAATTGAGGTCAAGGGCGAAAACGGGGCTTTCGAAACTTATACATATCAGCAAAATGAGGATTATAAAGAGCTGACAGTTACTTCTGAAAACTCCCATGATGCGCCAACGACACCGGAAGCATTCGCTGCAGATTCATTAAATGGTCACTGGAGAAATATTGATGCTTTTAGAGATGAACTTAATCTTCCGGCCGGGTTTAACGATTTGACATTTGATATAAAAGAAGGCACACAGGAAAAATTATCTCAGGACGGAACCTGTAAAATAAAAGTAACAGTTGCTCCTGACGGAAATATGTCTGTTGAATACTCTCAAAAACAGGCGGATGGTTCATTTAAAGAGCTTGGAAAGTATCAGCTTACAAAATATGATTCTCCGGGCTCATTAAGAGGATATGATTTTATGTTTGAAGCATTTAATAATCTTACAGGTAACGAAAGAACTATTTCCGGCGGCGATTGGAGCGGAGATTATTAATTAACAATAAAAACGAAAGGAGAATTATATGGCAATAGACAAAATTAAAATAGGAAATGTACAATTTGATTCTGCGGATGTTGCAAAATCGTCCGTAGTTTATAAAAACGGAGAGAAATTAAACTGCGTATTTTTAAAAGACGGTACAAAACTTACTTTTAAAGACCAGGACAATCCGCGAGCTTCTGTGCAAACAGGGCGTGATATGGGAACAGGCAGAGACGGTACAGGTTTTTCAAATATCAAAGGATTAACCATTGAAGGAACAGAAAAACCTGAATATTATCATCTCTTTAACTGTGATGATCCAACTGTGAACGTTGAAGCCGGCGGGGATGATATTGTGAGAGTTGCGCACAAAACCCCTCAGCAGAAAGGAACTATTACAGCCGATTCAAATGATAAGGTTGAATTTGTGGATGTAAGCAAGATGATGTCTATGAGTGAAGGCTGGTTCACTAAAATGGAAAAGGATGAATAATGTTTGCTTCGCAAACGAAATCTTTCAGCGCTGCTAAGGACAATGCAGCGCATTAACTCCTTCCCCTACTTGGGGAAGGCTGGGATGGGGAGTTTTTTTAATATAAGATTCTTCGGACTAAAGCCCTCAGAATGAAAAAACTAACTAACTTATTTTTGATAAATTACTCTTTGCATAAAAAAACAGACCGAATGTATTCGGTCTGTTTCATAAATTTATGGAAAAATGATTACATCATTCCGCCCATGCCGCCCATACCAGGCATAGCAGGTTCAGGTTTTTCTTCCGGAATATCAACAACAGCAGCTTCTGTTGTTAACAGCATAGAGCCAACTGATGCGGCATTAACAAGTGCTGAACGTGTAACCTTAGCAGGATCAACAATCCCTGCCTGGAACATGTCAACATATTTGTCATCTAAAGCATCGTAACCGTATGCACTTTCGTGAGAAAGAACTGTATCAACTACAACATCGGCTTTAGCTCCGGCGTTGCGTGCAATAGCTCTTAAAGGTACATCCAATGCTGCTGTTAAAATCTTAAATCCGATTTTTTCATCATCAGAAGAGAATGTCATAGTTTCAAGCTGTTTTTCAAGTGCTTGTTGAACTCTTACCAATGCAACTCCGCCGCCAGGAACAATACCTTCTTCATTGGCAGCTCTTGTTGCGTTCAAAGCGTCTTCAATTCTCAATTTTCTTTCTTTCAATTCAACTTCGCTTGCTGCACCGACTTCTATAACGGCAACGCCGCCTGAAAGTTTTGCAACACGTTCCTGAAGTTTTTCTTTATCATATTCTGAATCAGAAGCTTCTATTTGACGTTTAATAAGTCTTACTCTTTCCTGAACTGCAGCTTTAGTTTCGTCGCCTACAACGATAGTTGTTTCATCTTTTGTAACTGTAACACGTTTTGCACGTCCCATCATTTGAGTTGTAACGTTTTCTAACTTGATACCGAGTTCTTCGGTGAACATTTCGCCGCCTGTTAAAATAGCGATATCTTCAAGCATAGCTTTTCTTCTGTCGCCAAAACCAGGAGCCTTAACTGCAACTGCTCTCAAAACTTTTCTCATAGTGTTAACAACGAGTGTTGCAAGAGCTTCGCCTTCAACATCTTCTGCAATTAACAACAATGATCTGCCGTCACGTGCAACTTGTTCCAAAACAGGAACCAAATCGGAAATCAGGTTGATTTTCTTGTTTACACAAAGAACGTAAGCATCTTCAAGAACAGCTTCCATTCTTTCAGCATCAGTTACAAAGTATGGTGACAAGTAACCTTTGTCAAACTGCATACCTTCTACAACTTTAAGGTTAGTGCCGAATGATTTTGATTCTTCAACAGTGATAACACCTTCAGCACCGACTTTTTCCATAGCTTCAGCTATAAGTTCGCCGATTTCTTTGTTGTTGCCGGCAGAAATAGCTGCAACCTGTGCAATTTCAGCTTTTGTGTTTACAGGTTTTGACATGTCTTTAACTTTTTTAACAGCCATATCAACAGCTTTGTCAATACCGCGTTTCATAGACATAGGGTTTGCGCCTGCTGTCAAATTTTTCAAACCTTCTCTGACAATAGCTTGAGCTAAGACAGAAGCTGTTGTTGTACCGTCACCGGCAACATCATTTGTTTTGGAAGAAACTTCTTTTAACAATTGAGCGCCTGCATTTTCAAGACCGTCTTTAAGTTCGATTTCTTTTGCAATAGTAACCCCATCGTTAACAATTTGAGGTGCGCCGAATTTCTTTTCTAAAATAACGTTTCTGCCTTTAGGTCCGAGCGTAACTTTTACGGCATCGGCTACGGCATCTATACCTTTAAGAAGCGATTTTCTTGCTTCTTCATCAAAAACTATACGTTTTGCCATTTTTATTTCTCCTTTTCTTATAAAGTTATTAAGTCATTAAGTCAATGAGTTACTAAGTTATTTATTAAGTTTTAGACTGCTTAAGAAATTTTTTTATTCCGGATACCATTGCTGAGGTTTTGTTAATTTCTTCAAAAATCGTTTTATCTTTTAAATATCCCAGATTTTGTGCAATAAGCATTTGAGTATCCAATTCAGCAATAGAACCTAATGCAATATCAATAAATCTTAAGGTATCGGCATTGCTTGTTCTTGCGCAACCTTCCGCAATATTTGAAGGTATTGAAATTGCTGATCTCCTTATTTGGCTTACTAAACTATATAATTCTTCTTGTGGAAAAGTTTTAGTAATTTCATATACATGTGTGACAAGATTTATTGCTTGTTTCCAAGATTCAAGATCTTTATGGTGCATTATTTTCTCCAAAATATTAAAATCTTAATTACTTAATCACTTAGTTACTTTGTCACTTTGTTACTTATTCAATAACTGCTAATGCATCTTTGATAGAAAGAATTTTGTATTCAACTCCGTCCATTTTAACGTCAGTTCCTGCATATTTAGCATATAAAACTGTTTCACCTACTTTTACATCCATTGGCTCTCTTTCGCCTTTGTCATTTACTTTTCCCAAACCTACCGCAACTACTTCGCCTTTTTGAGGTTTTTCTTTTGCACTGTCAGGA
>CALUUU010000138.1 GCA_944324035.1 Candidatus Gastranaerophilales bacterium | reverse complement strand
CAAATTTTGCCGGAAGAATCTGTTGAGCCGTCATCGACACAAATTATTTCAATATCACTCAATGTTTGATTTTTAAGAGAGTCCAAACACTGCTTCAAATATTTTTCTACGTTATAAATAGGGACTATAACAGAAACTTTTGGTGCCATTTTTCCTCAATTACAACTCACACTCATACATCAACTTAAATCATACTTCAAATAACATTTTTTTACAACTTTTTTCTTTCAAAATTTTGTATTTTGTGTTATTATTAACCGGTGGGATATTTTATTTTTTGAAGTTAAAAGCTCTGAAAAACAGGAGAATTATATATGGACAAAAATGTCATATGTATTAAGTGGGGAACAAAATTCGGCCCTGAATATGTAAACAAATTATACAAGATGGTCGAAAAAAATTTGAAAATACCGCATAGATTTGTATGTTTTACGGATAATACGGAAGGGCTTTTGCCGGGAATTGAAACCAGAGATTTGCCTGAATACGTTGATAATGAGGCTATTTTAGATAAAGGCTGGAGAAAGTTGTCGCTGTTTAATTCTCCTCTTGCAGATTTGAAGGGAACAACTCTGTTTTTGGACTTGGATATCGTTATAAGAAGTGATTTGACTCCGTTTTTTGAAGCGGAAGGCGACTTTTTAATTGTCAAAGACTGGGATTTCCCGAACGATATTATAGGAAATTCTTCTGTTTTCAGGTTTGAGGCCGGCAAGTATCCGGAAGTTTTGACGGATTTTTACGCTTTAGGGGATAATATTCGCGACACATACAAAAATGAGCAGGCGTATTTATCTTATGAAATGCACAAAAAAGGAATTTTAAAATACTGGGATAAATCCTGGTGTGTAAGTTTTAAGCGCAACTGCCTGCAGCCGTTTCCGCTGAACTTCTTTAAAGAACCGAAAGAGCCGCAGGATGCAAAAATTATCGTATTCCATGGCAGACCGACACCGGAGCAGGCTTATAACGGTTTTTGCGGCAAAGGCGGTTTCAGATACGTAAAACCTACCAAGTGGCTTGATAAATATTGGGATGTGTAAGGAAAGATTTGTATGACGGTAGAAAATAATTTAACTCAAAATTTACCTTTAATTTCAATCATTGTACCGGCGTATAATGTTGAAAATTATGTTGCTGCATGTTTAAAAACTTTGATTGAACAAACATACAAAAATCTGGAAATAATTGTTATAAACGACGGTTCAACAGATAATACGTTGTCTATAGTTAATGAATTTGTTTCTAAAGATAACCGGATAAAAGTAATTACGCAAGCCAACGGCGGTTTGTCAAAAACAAGAAATACCGGGATTAACTCTGCAAAAGGCGAATATATCGCATTTATTGATTCTGATGATTGGGTAGATAATAATTTTATTGAGAAGCTCTATAATGCAATAAAAGAAACCGGTTCTGATATTGCCTGTGCAAGTATTATCAGATACAGAGAAAAATCCCAAAAATACAGAGTACATTATACGGAACAAAAAGTTTATACAGACTTAAGCGATAAAATCAATGCCTGCCGTGTTCCTAAATGCTGTTATGTTTGGAACAAACTTTATAAAAAATCATTAATTCAAAAATTTAAAGAAGGGGTGTATTTTGAAGATATGCTATGGACTCCGGAAGTTCTGAAAACATCCGGCAAAATGGTAACAGTACCGGGAATAAATTATTACTACCGTGTCAACAAAAATTCTATCGTAAAAAAATGCCCTTCTGCTCAAAAACAGCAGGATAGCTATTATGCAAAGAAGTATATTATAAATTTCTTTGAAAAAAATGGATTGAAATTATCCGAAAAAGATTACAATATTACAAAGTCTATTAAATATTTGTGTAATATTCCGTTTTTAAAAATAAAAGAAAATAAAAATACGGAAAAAGGATTATTATTTGGAGTTTTACCGGTTTACAAAAAAAATCTCAAAACCCCTGTGATTAAAGATAATACATTCCTCGTTTGGGAACCGTGTTCAAAAAGCCATAGCGAAGTTGTTCCGGGGTATGCGAAATATCTGCTGGATTTGGGATATCATGTGTCTGTGCTTGTAAACCCTATGCATTACAAAGACGGCTTATTCTCAAGGTTTAAGGATGAAAATATTTCTTATAACAAAATGAGCAGAAAAGAGATTAAAGAATTCTTCAAACGTGACTCTTTAGAACAAGTAAAAGGGGTAATTGTTACAACAGGCGGAAAGCTTTGCGATAAAATCCGGATAGAAGATTGTTACAAAACATTTAATCCTCTGACAGACAGAAAAAAATTGTTCTTTGTATTCCACGATGCACAACCCGCGGTTGACGAAGGTACTTGGAGAGAAGATTTAATTACTTTGAGAAAACTGGATTACAAGGGAGCAAAATCAACTGTTGTAAATCCGCATTATTTCGGGGATGTAAAAATAACTCCGAAAAACGATAAGATTACAAATTTTATAACAATTGGCGCAATCCAAGCAAAAAAGAAAAACAATGAATTGATAGTAGGCTCTGTTAAAAAACTTTATGACGAAGGATACCGCAACTTTAAAGTTACCGTTGTCGGCAAGGGCAGTCTTAAACATTTACCGAAAGAGTTAAGGCCTTATTTTGATATTAAGGGCAGACTGCCGTTTGACAAGATGTACGATGAAATTGAAAAAGCTGATTTTCTTCTTACATCCTACGAAGATACAAATCCTAATCATGTTTTTTACAGAACTTCCGGCACAAGCGGAAATTTCCAGCTCGTATACGGTTTTTGCAAGCCTTGTATAATAAAAGAAAGTTTTGCTCCGGTTAACAACTTCGATAATACCAACTCGATTATATACATTGATGATAATAGTTATGCTGACGCGTTAAAATGCGGTATTGAAATGTCCAAAGAAGAATATGAAAATAGACAAAAGAATTTGTATAATTATACGAAATCACTTTATACAGAATCTTTAAATAACCTCAGGAGGTTAATAAATGCCTAAAATTCCGGTCGTTTTTACTTTTGATAAACGAATAATTCTCGGTGCAGCGGTTGCAATAAAGAGCCTTGTTGATACTGCAAACCCTGACACTGTTTATGATATATATGTTTATCATCCGGATATAGACAAAAAAACTATTGATAAATTTCAAAAAATGCTTGAAGGTACAAGGCATTCAATTACTTTCGAATTTATAGACAAAAACAGATTTAAAGGTGCTCCGATTAACAAACACGGAAGCTGGACAGAAATAGTTTATTACAGGCTTTTAATTCCGGAACTTCTGCCGCAGTATGACAAGGTGATATATGCAGATACAGATGTGTTATTTAAAAAAGATTTGGCAGATGTTTATAATATTGATATTTCGGATTATGAATGTTCAGCAGTCGCGATGGAACTGAACAACGAAAATATGGTTTGTCATAAATATTTCCCTGAAAATGAGAACGAATTTACTTATATTTCGAGCTTTATTATTTTTAATAACAAGAAAATGAGAGAAGAAAATTTTGTTCAAAGAGTATTTGAAACTATTAAGAATTTCAATACACGTTTAAAATTCTTTGATTTAGATACGTTGAATATTACCTGCAGTAAGATTATGAATTTGCCTTATAGATACGGAGTTTTCCAGAGTCTTTATTATAACGATGATATTTCAAAAGCTTGGGAATATTCATTTCTTAAAAATGTGTATACTGATGACGAATTGCTGAAAGAAAAAGCCGAAACTGTTATGCTTCATTATGCCGGCAAAATGGGCAAGCCTTGGAGAAGGAAAAATATTCCGTCAGACTACAAGGAATATATGGACAAAATTCCAAAAAGCCTAAGACGTTTTACATTCAGAGATATCAGAAAAAGACTGTTTAGTAAAATATAAGTTGGAGAAATGTATTGAAAAAGTTAACTATCGTTACGCTCACATACAATCAGCTGGAAAGAGCAACAAAGCCTTATATTGAGTCGTTATACAAATATACAAATATTGAAGACTTTGATTTAATCCTTGTCGATAACAATTCAACAGATGGTACAGTTGAATATTTGAAAGAACTTCAAACAAAATATAATAATATTACATTGATTTTTAATGACAAAAATCTCGGCTATGACATCGGCAACAATCAGGGATTAAAATTAATTGATACAACAGGTGATACCAAAAACAAATTTATCGGATTGTTTAATAATGATTTATTGTTTACGCCAAACTGGCTTGAACCTTGTTTAAAAGTCTTTGAAAATGACCCGAAAATCGGTCTGGCATCCCCGCGGCTGCCAAGAAAATGCAAATTTAATGCAGCAAATTATCTTGAACATTATGAAAAATTTTTGGAAAAATATTATAAAAAATTCGGTGAATTTTCGCTGAATATTACATCATACTTTTGCGTTGCATTAATACCCGTTGAAGTATTCAAAAAAGTAGGATTTTTAGATGAAAACTTCTCTCCGGCATTTTATGAAGATGATGATTATACCATAAGAACTTATTATCAAGGGTATAAAGTCGGGTATATAAATACATCTTTTGTTTACCATAATCATGCGACAACCTCCAAACATCTTCCTGAAAAAGATGCTTTAATGGAAAGAAACAGAAAATACTTTTTTGAAAAACATCCGATTGCGGAATATATTTGGACGAACCGCCGCACCAGTTTGTTTAAAGATATGTTTAAATATATAAAAGACAGTTTTTACTAGGGAGTTTTATTTATGATAAAGTTTACGAATAACTTAGTAAAAATATTCCTTGAACTGTTCGTGTTTGACAGAAAGCTTCGTGCAAGATTAAAAACACGGTTTGCAAAAGCTTATCTCAAAAAATACGTTGATTACGGGATAAAAATCAAAACAACTCCGCAAAGTGAATACACAGGGAACGACATAATCTGGCAGTACTGGCACCAGGGAATTGATGATGCGCCGGAACTTATCAAAAAATGTTTTGAAAGTGTAAGAAAACACATGCCTGATAAAAAACAGGTTATTATAACATTTGACACTATAAAAGACTACATTGAACTGCCCAAAAGGTATTACGATTTGTTGGAAAATAAAAAAATTCCGATTGCAATTTTCAGTGACATTTTGAGAGTTTATCTGTTGAATAAATACGGCGGCACC
Organism: Candidatus Gastranaerophilales bacterium; assembly: GCA_944324035.1. Taxonomy (GTDB): domain Bacteria; phylum Cyanobacteriota; class Vampirovibrionia; order Gastranaerophilales; family Gastranaerophilaceae; genus UBA1221. The sequence goes on along the minus strand of CALUUU010000138.1, from coordinate 94 downwards.
TGGGTTGATTCAACAATTTATCTGACAGATAAAATTCCGGATGATATTATGGCCTCAAGCTTTTGCGTGCTTCAAAAAAATCCAGAAACAGATA
>CALUUU010000137.1 GCA_944324035.1 Candidatus Gastranaerophilales bacterium | reverse complement strand
GAGCCTTATTTTTTGTTCCCTCCCCTACTCGGGGAGGGCTAGGGTGGGGAGTGATTCATTACGCAAAATTATAGCACACCATCCCATCTTTCCAAAGTAGGGGAAGGAGTTTATGCGCTGCGTTGTCCTTAGGAACATTACATGGGTTATGTAAATGAGGAATTTGCAATATAATTCTCTTTTATTTTATGCTAAAATGTGTACAAAAAGGAGTATAAGATGAAGATTGCAGTTGGTTCTGATCACGGCGGTTTTGAATACAAAGAAAAAATTCTCAAATTTTTAAAAGATAAAGGGTATGAAGTAAAAGATTTCGGGACGTATTCAAAAGATTCCTGTGATTATCCTGATATTGCGAAAAAAGTTGCGCTAAGTATTCAAAACAAAGAGTTTGACCGCGGAATTTTAATTTGCGGAACCGGAATAGGTATGTCAATTGCAGCAAATAAATTTAAAGGTATTCGTGCTGCATTGTGCTCTGATACTTTTTCAGCTCATGCAACCCGTGAACATAACAATTCAAATATTTTGTGTCTGGGTGAGCGCGTAATCGGGGATATGCTGGCTCTTGATATTGTTGATATATGGCTGAATACAAAATTTTCAGGCGAAAATCGCCACCAAAGAAGAATTGATATGCTGGAAGATGTTTAGAAATTCTATAACAAATCTTTTACAGAGTAAGAATGTAATAATGTTTTTAACTGCCATGTTTTTTATGGCGGGCATTCTTGCGTTTTTTAATAATTGTATTGCAATTGCAGCTGTAATTGTTACGGTTTTGCTGTCAGTTTGTGCTATATGCAGATATATTTCCTGTAAATATATTTTGTTATGGGGATTTGTTTTTTATTTCGGATTTTTTAATGCTTCTTTCCGTGTTCAATCCTCGGATGAATTAGTTAAATATGCCCCTTCGGATGCTGTTTTAACCGGCAGGATTGTATCTGTTCCGAACAGCAGTACAAAAGAGAAGCTTAAATTTTTCTTTGCTGTATCAGATATTGATGGGAAAAGCGTTAAAGGGAAAACTCTTGTTCAGCTCCAAGAAGAAAACGGGTTGTTTTCAAACCTGAATATCGGAAACACTTATCAAATAAAGGGTAAGCTTAGAGTTCCTTTTAAGGCCTCAAATCCTTCGCAGTTTGATTACGGAAAATATTTGAGAAATTTTAATGTGTATACTGTATTTTATGCCGAAAATTTTGACTGCAAACCGATAAATTCTGCACTAAGCTTTAAATGGCAGTTCCTCCAGTCATTAAATAATTTAAGAAATCAAATTATTAACACACATGCAAAATATTTAAAAAGTCCGAATATTGAAATATTGGGCGGGATAATTTTTGGTGACGATGCTGTAGCTCCGCCTGATTATATAAAGGATACATTTAAAAATTCGGGGCTGCTTCATATTTTAGCCGCTTCCGGAATGAATGTCGCTTTTATATATGGGTTTTGGTATTTTATTTTGAGGCGGCTGAGAGTTCCTTATAAACTCACTGTTATAACAGGCATGGGTGTGGTCGTATTATATACTCTGATGACCGGACTGGGAGCGTCTGTGATTAGAGCTGCTTTGATGCTTTTGTTTGTGCTTGCAGGAAAACTAATTGACCGGGATGCTCACAGTGTAGCTCTTTTGGCATTTGTTGCTTCATTAATGCTGATTTATAATCCTGCTTATATAAACGATGTCGGGTTTCAATTGTCTTTTATCGTAACATTCGGACTTTTGACGACAGCCGATGCTGTTATGGAGCATATGCATAGTTGGAAAATTCCGGACTGGCTGTGCGCTGAACTTTTAATCCCGGTGGTTGCCCAAATTTGGGTTGCACCTGTTCAGATGTTTTATTTTAATAGTTTTAGTACCTATTCGGTTCTGGCAAATATTGCAATAATGCCGTTTTTGAGCGTTATAAGTTTTGCCGGATTTGTCAGTTCGGTACTTGCGATAGCGGCGCCAATAGCAGATTTTGTGTGCAGGGCTGCGGATTTTGTTTTGAAATATTTTCTGGATGTTCTTGTATGGATTTCGAAATTTTTCTCTAATCTTCCTTATGCATTGCTTACAACTACCCATCCTTCAGTAGGCCAAATAGGAATATTTTATGCTGTTGTTTTGATGATTACATTTATGTTCAAGGTCGGGTTATCAAAGCGTAAGATGATTATTACAGGAGTGCTGGTTCTGATTTTATGTTTGTCTGCAATTCCGATAAGAAATAAAAATCCGGAGATTTTAGCGTTTGATGTCGGGAATGCAGATGCTTTTTTAATAAAATCGCCAAAGAATAAATACTTTATAATTGATACCGGCAAGGCGCCGTATAATAACGGTTCAAGCCAGGCGAAAGTTATTATTCTCAAATATTTGAAAGATAAGGGTATAAAAAATATTGAAGGGCTTATAATTACTCATTTTGATAACGATCATTCCGGCGGGGCGCCTGATTTAATCGAAAATCTTAATATAAAAAATGTTTATGTAAATTCTCTTGAGAATAAATCTTACACATCAAACAAAATATTTACAGCTTTGAAAAACAGACAGATTAAACCGGTTTTGGCATCAAATAATAATTTAATATATGAAGAAGGCGATTTTGAAATTCGAACATTTAGGGCAGAAAAGAATTCCGACAATGAAAATTCTATAATAACTCTTTTAAAATCAGGAAAATTTGACGCATTATTTATGGGAGATGCCGGCGTAGAAGCTTATGAAGACGTGAGCCCTAATTTAAATATAAATTCTCTTGAAATATTAAAAGTCGGACACCATGGCGGCAGAGATGTTGTTTCTTCTGAGATGCTTTCCAAATTAAATCCGCAGGTTTCTTTGATTTCAACGGGGCAGAATAAGTTCGGACACCCTAATAAAGTTACTATTGATGCTTTGCGCAATACTGATATATACCGTACAGATAAGAATAATGCAATAAAGCTTTCACTTAATAATGGCAGCTTTAATGTGTATACTTTTGATACTTCCGGTAAGAAATTTAAACTGTATAAGACTTATATGGCTCAATAAAATCAGCTTGGCATATATCCAAGTTTAACAGCTTGTGCATAAGCTTTTTCGGCTTCCTTACATTTCCCGAGATTACTCAGTGCAAGGCTTTTATAGTAATAAGCTCCACCGCAGTTTCTGTCAAGCATAATAGCTTTGTTCGCATAAAGCAGTGCATTTATATTTGCCTGAGTGTTTAGCGATACGCAGGCAATCCCTAGATAATTATAAATATCCGTAGGATCAAGTTCGATTGCTTTAGAGTAACCGTCAAGTGCTTCTTCAAATTGACCGCTTTCCTGGAGTGCCCAAGCTTTTCGGTAATGAGCATACGCATAATCTTTATTGATTAAAAGTGCTTTGTTTGCATAAAGCATTGAGTGTTTCATATCTTCAAGTTTTGAATAAATATATGAGATGTTTACATAAGCATCAATATATTTATCATTTCTTTGGATACATTCTTTGTAGAAATCAATTGCTTCTGTATATTTTTTCATTTCCTGTAATGCCCAGGCTTTTCTAAAGTATGAATACGCATCGTCTTTATCAAGGAGAATTGCGCGGTTTGCATATTCCAGCGATTTTTCATAATTTTTTAGTACAGAATAACAATACGAAATCCATTGGTAACAGTCAGTATCTGTTTCGTCATAATCCAGCGATTTTATAAAGTTTTCTATTGCTTCTTCATATTTTTCTTCATCTTCCAGCACCCTTGCTTTTCTGTAATAAAGGTATGATGATTGTTCATATTTTAGTGCCTGTTCAACATAGTTGTAAGCGTTTTCATTGTCATCAAGCTGGGAATAACAATATGAAAGGCTTGAATATGTTGAGGCATCTTTTTTGTTATATGTTAAAAGCTTTTTATAAACGTCTATTGCTTTTTCATAATATCTATATCTTTCTAAAAATTCTGCTACCCGTCGGTAAAGATATTCTTCTTCTCCTGTTATGCGGAGAGCGAAATTGTAATATCTCAACGCTTTTTTAGGCTGATTTGCTTTGTCATATAACCTTGCAAGTTTAGTAATAATCCAGCCCTTATCTTCTGTTGTTTTGTATAAATTCTTTAAAATTTGTTTGGCTTCTTCATATTTTTGCTCAAAAACATAGCAGTCAGATTTTTTTATTAAGAAATCTTCTGTTTCCTTTATTTTTAGACATTCATCTACAAAATAATTGGCATTTTCAACGTCCTGCAGTTCGCTGTAGCATTCCGCAAGGTTTGCATAAAGGTTGTATTTGTCCTTGTAGCCTGACTCTAAGGCTTTTCTGTAATAAAATTCAGCTCTTTGGTAATCTTTTATTACTATATACACAAACCCTAGGTTGTATAAATATGCCGGTGAATTGTCGTTGTTATCTTCAAGTTCTTTAAAAAGCTCTTGGGCATAATCTTTTTCGTCGCAATAATCATACAGGACAATCAAGAATGTTTTGTTTAAAAAATTATCCTGGTGTAGTGTTTCTGCAAGCTTGCAGTATTTAAGTGTTTCTTTTTTCTTTCCTTCTTTTGCATATGCAAAAGCTGCTCTTATATAACCGTAAGCGTAATTTTTATCTGCTTTTATTGCGTCTTTTGCATATTTTAGAGCCTTTTTATTGTCGTGTAAAAATACATATGCTTTAGAAAGATAAGCATATTTTTCCGCAGTCATTTTACGGCTTTTTTTATCTTTTTCAAGCTTTTTTACTATATCTTCAGCGTTTGCTTCTGATATAAACTCTTTGGCATCTTCATATTTTGTATAAAAGTTATCAAACACAGTAACCTCTCAGTTCTCTTTTTATAAAAACGGATATAGCCGGATAAAACTTTAGAAAAAAATAAAAATATTTACAAAAATTGACAATTTGAAAATTGAAATTTAAGCATATATAATATAGTTTGGATATGTGAATATGAAGAGAATATTATTTCTATTAACATTATTTATTACATTTACACTGAGTTTTGTATCAGGAGCGTTTGCAGAGAATGAAGGAATATTTAAGATTACATCTGCCAGCTATGATACATCAAATGCTCTTATATCACTTACATCATCTTATCTGGGAGATATGCCTGAGATAGATAAAATAAAACTTGTAAAATTAACAAATCCTACCCGGGCTTATTTTGATTTGCCGGGAACAATATTGTCAATTCCCCGTAAGGATTGGCGTTTTGCGTACGGAGATATAAAACAGATTAAAATCACCCAATTTTCTACAAACCCGGATATTGTACGTGTTGTAATATATTATGATGATGATTTTGATAAGGTTGTTCAAATCTCTAAACAGGTTTGAAGATTGTTGTTTGAAGTCCTTTGTGC
>CALUUU010000136.1 GCA_944324035.1 Candidatus Gastranaerophilales bacterium | reverse complement strand
TCCTTTAAATAAAACCTAGGGCTGATTTAACGGTTTTGAAACTTTCCGGAATCAGTTGAGCTGATAAGTTTCTACACTCGTAGATATCTGTTTTGATCCATTTTGGACGCGGGTTCAATTCCCGCCGTCTCCACCATTAAAATTCAAAAAACTTTTATAGCCGCACTTTCAATAGCATTTTCTCCGCACAGTGCGGGCTTTCGCTGATTAAGGAGAATTTATTTGAGACAATTTTTAGAGGATTTTATACTATTTATGGCAAAATTCTCTTTTGGCAAATAAAAAGAGTCCTTTTGTAAAAGCTTTTGTAGTATGTGTTTTAACCTAATTGGACATTTGTTAGACTTTCGCTTTCTCGAGTAAATGGAATTTACAAATTAATGGCCAAAGGATTATAAAAGTAGAAAACTGATATTTTTTTATTAAATTCTTCCTTAGCAATATATGGTAAAACATCAATTAGTAATTTTACTTGATTTTTATAATTTAAATCCATTAAATTTCCTCAATATCGCCAATTATAATATTATACTTTGCATTATATTTCCCGCCTGATGTAATTTCTCTTACTCCGGTTCCAAGCTTTATTTTTGAAATATCAAGTTTTTTAAACCAAGGATGAGAAATTGTATCAGCTAAATATAAAAATAATCTATTAACTTTTATAGAAGAACAATTTTCTAAAAGCTTTTGAAACTCCTTTGGTTTAACAGTTGTAAGAAGCTCCACTATTTGATAAGCTTCATTAGCTGTAATATTATCCGGCACAAGATAAATCATTTCTAAAACAGCCCTTTCCAGAGTAGAAATCCTAATATTAAAAGAGCCTATATTCTGTTCAATAATCCCAATATCCTTTGGTAAAAAAGTCGTTGTATAAATTTCCACTTCGTTTTCATACAAACTTTTAAACCATTTAGGAGCTTTTTCTCCGCGATAAGCAAATATTTGTTGTTTTTTATTAAAACTAACGTTATGAGCTATTCCATAAAAGTTATTTAATGCTGACAATCCTCCAATATGAAAACTTAATCCCAATTGATACTGAAGAGTATTTAATGCCCCATTAACATTACAAGTCTCATTTGGTTTTATATATGCCCCCATACAAATTCTTTTTAACCAACCATTTTGTTCATATCTTTTTTGTAAATCATAGGAAATACCTATACTGGAAAGATATTTAGATGTAATAATAGTATTTTTAGGAAGATTAAATAAAAGCTTTTTTAATTTAGATTGATTTACGGTACTCATAGTACCTATATTAGCACAAAAATAAAATAATTACTATAGTTTTTTATGTATTTTATTAAACTTTCTGTCAAAACAAAGACTCATTGATAAATAAACAAAAATATTATTAGGTTAAATTAGGTCTAATTAGATATCATACGTTTAGGAATTTGAATATTTCTTAGAATTGTCATTAATTTAAGTGTGTCAAAATCATAAGAACACTTTAAAAACAGTTGATATTACTATGATATAGAGCAATACTATAAATAGGATAAAATACATAATGGGAAAATCTTGGACATTGTTTCGACTTCTTGTTCACTCCAATCTACTTTTTCTTTGTAAAAATGTAGCTAGCCTATAATTTACTAAAATCGAAGAAAATTTAAAGACCGATTAATGTCCGATTTTATCGTTTGGCAGGTATACGTAACAGACAAGCCTTCCACGAGTAGGGGAGGGAACAATAATTAAAAATGTATGACTCCTTCTCTTCCACAAGTCTTAAATGCAGAGCGGATTTACTTCAGGTATTCTTAACTGCCCCCCTAAAACCTGCAACTTAATTTAATTCTATTGTTACGTCATCATGTAAAAGTTTTAAAAATATTGAAATTTCAATATTTTGCAGTTTTGCCGGTTGTACATATTTGAAGTTGTGCCAAGCCGATGATTTGGAAATTTATATTCTTCCGGAAATTTGTTTTCGCATAAGTTATATCTTTTACATATTAAAATCTTTAGCAAAATATCCGACAACAAATTTTATATGTTGAATTGCCTCTTTAATGGTAAGTGTTATCGTTTTTTGACGTCTGTGGTCGAATAATTCAATTATATCTTTACCGGCGTCTATTTTTTGCAAACTGTAGCAATGCACATTGCTCAAATATTTGTAAAACCCGAAGGATGTTCCGAATACAAAGCTGCTGTCCGGATTCTCACTTATTTTATTGAAAATATCTTTTGCAGTATTTTCTTTTGATTTCAAATTTAGGCTTATTCCGTCTTCATTTAATTTTATAGGTTTCTTTCCTGTAAACATTTCAAGAAAATTGGACGGTTTATTAAACTCAAATCTTTCGTGACATTTTGCAAGCCTGCATATCCATGGTTTTTTAGATGGATATTCTTTAAGAAGTTTGTTCATTGCAGCTTCCAAGGCTTTAATAATCGAATTATGCGGAAATTGGGGGTCTATCGGGATAGGGTTCATATATTTATCCATATAAACCAAATCATCCATCTCTTTTTGTGTAACAAAAAAATCTTTTTCCTGCTCATTGATATTACGGAATTTTATACGGAAGCCGTTGTCTGTGTGCGCAATATTTTCTGACAAAATTTTTCTTCCATTTGAGCTTTTGGCGAGAGCACCAACTGCTGACACAAGATAGCAATCCTGAAAATATTGTATTGCATTCTTAAGGGTATGTATTTCTTCTAATCCTATGGGTTTCACATTTACAGTATAGCTCGTAAATAAAAGTTTTTGACGATATATTAAAATATGTTATAATCTCTCCTATTAATATCTACTGCGTTTTTTGGTTTTGATTTGCTATTAATTAAAAAATATTCCAGTTGTCTGATACTCCAGATGAAAAAGAACGTGCGGAGATAAACGAAAGCAAGTCGAGAACCCTTATCGGATATCAGAATGCAGGAGCAATTGATTCGCAAGAGGTTCGGGATTACTTACGAAAAGATCCGACAAGCGGATTTGACTATTTAGATGAAGATGTTCCGGAAGTGGAGGAAGAAACAAACCTTTTTGGAAGTGAACTTGAAGAGGAAGGAAACGGCACAACTCCGCAAAACCCTTTTAGTTTTGATGAATGGAATGAAAGCGATCATCCTCGCAAGAAAAATGGCCAATTTGGTACCGGTTCCGGCAGTAATGTTGCGAAATCTTCCAGAAGTGATAAAATAAGAAAAAGAACCCGTAAAGAGGTTCAACTTCCTAAGGAAGAATATGCCCAAGTGATGCACGAACTTAATTCCAATTTACCTAAAGAGTTAAAAAACAAAAAAGTGTTTAGGCGTTCAATAGGAAATCACACATATAAAGTTCAAAACAATGGCTTTAATAATTATAAAATCATAGGGAAATATGAAATAAATGAAATGCTCGATTGATAGAACAAAATTTAAAACAGAAACCGGCAGAAAATTATTTGATTTACTCAAAAATATTTGGGATGATGAAGATTTTATCGTCGGAACTTTATCAGAAGTTAAAGGTGATGAAAAACGTCAAAAACTTATTGATTTTATTGAAGAAGAAAATGTTACTGATGATGAACTAATTGTTCTGGCTGCCGGAGATATTGCAGACGGAATAGAAATTTAATCTTACTTACCATAATGTATACTTTAATTGGTACCTTTTTAGGCACCAATTTTATAAGAATTTTTATGCAAAAAACAATTGTAAAAGGAAATCCTTTAAACTTCAACGTTGGAATACAGCGCTTGGAATAGAAATTATCGGTACTGGTCAAAAAAAGACAATGCAGAATATATATTACTCGCATTTGTCGCGTATAACAACGATAATGAGCCGTAAACTTACAGCGTATCTGCGCACCGATTTTTCAGATAAAAAAGAGGTTGCAAAAGCGCTGAACAGACTTATACCACCACAAAGCGGCATAAAACCTTTGAACAATATTACAGGGATGCTGTCCAGTGAGGTTGATAAAAAGCGCTGGCAGATGCTGATGAAGCGACTGGAGCAGGATTTTAAAAGAAAAGACATATTTACTGTTCCATATTACAACAAAGCCGGCAATGTAGTAAGGCACGTAAAAGTCAGTACCTATGCTGAAATGCTTGCAAGAACGCTCACGGCTAATACTTACAGAGAAGGGGCGCAGGACAGCATTTTAAAACAATTCGGGGAATTTGGGGATTTAGTTGAAATTCTCGGACGTTCAAAGGTTGATTGCAGCGAGTGTAGACAGTATGAAGGGCAGATATTAAGCTTAACAGGCAAAACTAAAGGCTACACAACAATAGATGAAGCCAAAGCCAACGGACTTTTTCATCCAAACTGTATCCACAGTTTTGCAGTTACGGACAGGGTGATTGATGAATATTTAAAATTAAATCAATCTGCTAAAGGTCAAAAAGCTATAGATTATTTACTTCTCAAGCAAGAAGGTGAACTAAAAAACGCTTTTCATCGTGATGACATTGGAAATATAGATTTAATTTGGGGTGATGATACAAAAGGATTAAAACATATTATCACCCGTAGGACACAACAAAATATAGACACTAAAGAATTTTTGTCTAACATTGCCGAAGTTATTGAAAAAGGACAACTGGTCAGAACCAACGACAAAGGCCGTTATGAGATATTTTTAAACGGCAAAATGGCGATAATCGAACCAGAGAGTATAAACGGAAGACAGACATTTTTATTAACCGCTTTTAAACGAAGGAAAGCATAAAAATAAGATGTTTTGGTGAGGCGCCGATCTCACATTCAAAGATACAGCAGAGGCGACTTTCTGTATGTCAAAACATCTTATATACATATTATGACAGATTTTTAAATACTTTTCAAGATAGATATTAAGAAACATGAAAGGATTTTCTATGTCAGGAACAGAAGGAAACAACAATATTCAGTCAGGCACTGAAACACAATCAAACAACAATGCAACTAATCAGTCGGGTGCTGATTTGAATGCTGAAATTCAATCTTTGCATCTACTATTACTTTAAAATATGTTATAATGTAGAATATGAATCACTACCGGACGGTAGTTTTGATTTACTATTAATTTAAAATATGTTATAATAATTATTAATTGAATTATAACCTCCAACAAGTTTTGATTTACTATTAATTTAAAATATGTTATAATTTTATACCTTTTAATCCATATATGACACCAGTTTTGATTTACTATTAATTTAAAATATGTTATAATAAGGGCAATTCTGCTACTGTAGGCAATGAGTTTTGATTTACTATTAATTTAAAATATGTTATAATACGGTGAGATTTATTATCGTTCTAAACAGTGTTTTGATTTACTATTAATTTAAAATATGTTATAATTTATGCGAACTGGCAGCAGCATGTCAAACCGTTTTGATTT
>CALUUU010000135.1 GCA_944324035.1 Candidatus Gastranaerophilales bacterium | reverse complement strand
CAAAGCAAACGGAACGTACATCCATTCAGTCAAAGCGATGCCGTCAGGCAGCGCAGAAAGCTATCGCGTGTTTTTCTCTTTTGGTTCGTTTTCTCTGCTTGGTTGTTCGCGTTTTACGAGTTCCAGAGCATTGCCCTACGGCAATACTCTTCACTCTACGCTCACAATCCGCTTTTTACTTCGCAATTAAAAAGAGAAAATGAACAATAAATTACTTAACTTATCTATATTGACGATTGATGCACATAACTTTGGGCATGTAACTAATTACTTGACATGTACAGCAATGACTGGTTTTGCCGTCATTTTTTGTGGTGTTCACCCCGAAGAATGATGGGCTTTTTATAATATCTGTGGAATTTGCTATATCAAATACCATTACCCGACAATTTCGCAAAGAGCGTCAACAACTACCGGATCCCATTTTGTACCGGCTTCTTCTTTCAAAATAGAAACAGCTTTAACTGTTGTCATTGCTTTTCTGTAAGATCTGTCAGAGGTCATGGCGCTATATGCATCCGCAACCGCAATAATTCTTGAGCCAAACGGTATGGACATACCCTTAAGCCCTTCAGGCACACCGGAGCCGTCATAGCGTTCTTTCTGATAAGTAACATAAGGTACAACTTCTGAAAGGAAGTTGATATTCATCAAAAGATTTACCCCTGTATTTGCTTGTGACTGCATCAGCTTCAAATCTTCATCTGACAGTTTGCCGCTGGTTGTGAAGATTTTTTCCGGAAGCATTATTTTTCCGATGTTTTGGAGTAATGCTGCATAATATATTAAATCAGTAGTCTTTTCGTTTAAACCGAGCTGTTTGCAGATTTTACGGGCAAGTTCAGCTGTATTTTTAGAATGGGAAACATTGTATCTGCCTTTTGTATCAACCGCTTTAGCAAGCTGTTCCACAAAACTCTGCTGGTAATCGCATAAATCTCCTATCAATGCGGTTAATTCAGCTCTTGCATGCTGTAAGTCGCTTATATGTGACTCTTCATCTGCCATAAGCAGGTTTGTATTATCAATTTCACCCTGCAGCGTCATTGATGTTGCAAATAGTTTTGCCATGCTTTCAACGAGGTTTAAATATTCTTTTGCGACCGGATTTGCATTAATCTTTTCCAAAGAAATTACACCGACATTTTTCGAATTACAAAACATTGGTACTGCAATTAATTTATCATCCTGCAATGTTTCACAGTCTGCAAATGCTCTGCTTACAACAGAGGCATCACTATATTTAAATCCTCCGCGGTAAAGTTTTTCATCGGAAGTTCCGACAAGTACAATATCAAAATCCGGGTTTGACATCCCGCGTGCAAAATCTTTTGCCAAATATATATTACACATTTTGACTTCAAGCATTTGGGTAATGGAATGTGCAATTGCCGTGTATATTGCATATTCTTCCTTCGTTTCAAAATTCAAAACGCAAAGTGTATTTTTTAAAGAATATATAGAAACAAGTTCTTCAAGCTGGTTTTTCAAACGTTCTTTTTTGTCTTTTACGTTTGACCCGATTTTTTTTGCCAAATCTTCCGAAATCAAATGTTCGGAAACAAAATCTCCTAAGTTTAAAGCAAAAATCTCTTCCAGAGGATCACTGCCAATTAATCTTTCTGACTGACCAAAAAGTGATACGCCGCTTTTTAAATCTTTGTTTTCCATTAAAACTTTCCTTCTACTTGCATGCTTTGTTTTTATATACGGCATGACCATGAAAAAACTTTAATGTTTTTTATAAAAATTCATACTTTAGTATGGTATATATTATACTTTAGTTGGATAAATGTTACGATTTGTAAATCTTATTTAAATGTTCAAAAAATACGGCTATAATGCCTCATAGCATAGCATAGCATAGCATGCGAGGCGAGGTGTATTTTGCGGGGCAATTTTCCATAAGAAAATTTTTTATTAAATATATAAGAATTTTAAAGGAAAGGATTTTTGGAGTATGACTTTAACTGTCGATGGTTTATACAAAATGTTTCCGACAATAACAGGGGATGATATAAAAGCTATTCTTGGTACGGAACATTATGATGATAACACAGTTATAAGACCTGTTGACGCTGCAAGGTATAACGGGAAATTTTCATCCCCGCTTTCAATATTTTTTGCGAAAAATGAAACAAATGCCTTTTTGCCGCTGCTGGATGAGAAAAGGCGTCAAAGAGTTGCGGAAAATTCCGGAATTGCAAATAAATTAAATACAGAAAATAATCAAAAGCAAAATAGCAATCCAATTCCGGGTTATATTCCGATGTATACAAGTGTTTTTGATGTGGCAAAACAAGAGCAAGCCGCATAAATGTTTCATTACGGTATAATGGAACAGGTAAACGGTACGAGCGGTGACGAAACTCTGCTTGAAGGCAAGACACGCGAAGATATCCCGCCGCAAAGACAGGCATGGCTAAGCTATCTGGAAGAACATGATTTGCTGCTGGAACAGTTCAAAGAATAGTTACAGCAAAAAGAAATTCTTTGCAGTATTTGTATCATAAACAAAATGTGCAGGCTTAAATTTCGGTTCAAATTCAAATCTGATACGGAAATTGTTCTCCTGCTGCTTTTTAAAAGGACAAAGCCCTACAACCTGCTCATCGTCATTAAAAAAGTTTTTAAAAAAGTCCATAAAATACACATCCTTCTTTTTTTGTTGTATAATTTTTTTAAGGATAATGTGGAAAAAGTCAATAAAAGGAGAAATATTATGGCAGGAAAAGTAACAAAAGATATGGGAATTTTGGAAATAGCACAAAATTATCCTGAAAGTATAGAAGTATTTCAAAAATATGGGTTAGGCTGCCTTGGCTGTGCTGCTGCAAGATTTGAAAACCTTGAAGCAGGTGCAAAAGTTCATGGTTTTGACCCTGATCAGATGGTTGCTGATATCAATGCATTGATTGAAGGATAATTGGTATTCTAAACTTAATTACTTAAACGCCATCCGGTTGTATTACCGGATGGCGTTTGAGTTGTAATACAAGGTTGGCTTTTGTTGCAAATTCAAAACTCCTTCCCGGTTCAGGGAAGGCTGGAAATGGGAGTAATAATATTGAATAGTGAATCGCTCCCCACCATAGCCCTCCTCAAGTCGGTGAGGGAATAATAATTAAAAGTGTATAGCACCTTCCCCTGATTGGGGAAGGCTGGGATGGGGGGCGGTATTTGTGAGCAAAAAATTACTCCACGTCCTAACTCTCCCTGAGTAGGTGATAGAAGAATAATCAAAAGACACCGATATTTTATCGGTGTCTTTCCTCAATCGGAATCGTTTACCGGTTCGGTTCCGACTATCCGAACCCCGCCGCTAATTAGTTTTACGCATAATAATTCCGGCTTTTGCGTGCATCTGTACCGTTTACAGCCCGTAACGTCTCGGGGAAACCCGGCTTTAAGGTTCGAAGTTGAGATTATTTTTCTTTAATCTCCAGTTTTTTCTTTGTTGTTGTTTCTGTTTTTTGTTTTGGAATTGTTATTATCAAAAGTCCGTTTTTATATTCTGCTTCAGCCTCTTCAGCCCGAATAGGGGAGTCAAAAGAAATTGTCCTTTGATACTTGCCGTAACGGAATTCACTTGTATGGCAGCGTTCATTTTTTGCTTCTTCGTCCTTTTCTTCTTTTTCTTCCTGAATTTCTGCTGTTACTGTCATAAAGTCGTTATCCAGTTCAACTTCTATATCGTCTTTTTTTACACCCGGGAGCTGAACTTTGACTTTGTAGTTTTTGTCGTTCTGGTGAACTTCTATTGCAGGACGCCATATTGAATTCTTTTTTATATTAAGCGGATTGGCAAATGCGTTTGTTAAAAATGTGTCGCGTAGAAAATTGTTTAGTTCCTGATGAATACTGTCAAAATACAGTTCAGGTTCTCTTATTATTAAATCTGTTTTCATTTATGTGAAAATCTCCTTTCCATAAATTCAGAATACAGTTTTTTCTGTTTCTCTTCATTAGATATCCGGATAATTTTTATGAAATTTATTATATGCTTTTGGCTAATAGAAAGATTTCTTTATGCGGGTTATTAATTTAAAAGTTAGATATATAAATCCAAGGAGTTTTACCGCAATGAATATGCTTGTATTTGAGTTTAGGGAAGCAGAAAAAAAATTTTTTGAAGAAAACAATTTTCAGGATTTTAATATAACCTTTTTCCCGGAATGCCTTAATGAAGAATTTGTAGAAACCCTGGCGCCGGAACTGCTTGAAGATACAAATATAATAAGTGTATTTATAAATTCTGTTGTCAATAAAAATGTAATAGATAAATTTAAAAATTTAAGAGTAATTTCAACACGTTCAACCGGGTATGATCATATTTGTGTTGAATCATGTCAATATAAAAATATTGCTGTAACAAATGTCACAAACTACGGCGAAACTTCTGTTGCACAATTTACTTTTGGTTTAATGATAGCGCTTATCAGAAATATCCCGTCGGCGGCTATTGCTTTTAAAAATTCAGAAAGTGCTTCACAAACTTTTATAGGAAGAGATTTGTCAAAATTAACTCTCGGGGTTGTCGGCACCGGGGCTATAGGTGCTTCTGTCTGCAAAACTGCAAACAGTTTCGGGATGAATATTCTGGGCTATGATGTTAAACATAAGCAGGAGCTTGTTGATAAATTTAATGTAAAATATGTTGCTTTTGATGAACTGGTAAAATTGTCTGATATTATTTCTCTGCATCTCCCTTATACAGGCGAAAATTATCATATGTTTGATGAAAAGACCTTTTCAGAGATGAAAGAAAATTCATATTTTGTAAATACTTCAAGAGGTGAGCTTGTTGATTTGGGGGCGTTGTATAAATATATAGCAAACGGAAAAATAAAAGGGGCAGCTTTGGATGTATTGACTTGTGAAAGTCTGAAATTTTCCTGTCCGGGTCAGAAAAAACTCGATGAAGAAATCCAACTGGATTGTCTTGAGGAACTGTTATATGTCGAAAAGCTGAATAGGTTTGATAATGTAATAATTACCCCGCATATAGCGTATGAAACACAGGACGCAATCAATTATATTCTTGAAAAGACTATGGAGAATATTAAAAATATTATAAACGGCGATAAAATGTGCCGTATAGTTTAAAATTTGCAAACAACGCTTATTTTTTGTACAATCTTTCTTGATATGAGTCAGGGACAGATATTTAAAATTCATTCGGATTTTTACTACGTAGATACAGGCGCGGAAACTTTTGAATGTAAAGCCCGCGAAATTTTGAAAAAACAGAAAGAAAAAATCCTTGTTGGCGATTTTGTTGAATTTTCAAACGGTTATATAGAGAAAATTCTTCCGCGTAAAAATTATATTTCCCGCCCGAGTGTAGCAAATGTTGATCAGATAATTATTGTATCTGCACTTAAAGAACCTGATTTAAACCTTTTACAATTGAACAGGTATATTGCACTGGCAAAGTATTACGGGATAAAAACAGTCC
>CALUUU010000134.1 GCA_944324035.1 Candidatus Gastranaerophilales bacterium | reverse complement strand
GCCAATAGGCTCAAACCCTTGTAATACCTTAGATGTAGATACCCCCCCCCCGGTATTCCCGCGCTATTATTGACTTTTGCATATATTCATCCTCCTTTTTCCTTTAGTATAAACTATGTTCCCACTTTTTGCAAGTCTACTTTCATAACCCATGTTATGGGAACATAGCGCTTATACTCCTTCCCCTGCTTGGGGAAGGCCGGGATGGGGAGTTACTTCTACAGAAAAATTAAAAATCCGAAGGATCTCTTTTAATATGAGATTCTTAGGGCAAAAGTCCTCTGTATGACTTCTACATAATCCATGCTATCAGCCCGCTGATAACTTAATATTTATAATAATATTAAGATTTATTAAATAATATGATAAATAAAGCAATTTTAGTGGAATAAAATACTTAGTATATATATAAGGAATATTTAGGATACTAATACTTTCTCATAGTTAAGGAAAAACAGGAAAACACAGGGAGGTCTCTATGGCAATAGGCGCAGAAGACTATATCGACCAGTTATTGGTAAAAAAATACGCAGAAGAAAAAGTTGACAACCACGATGACATGGAATCTATGGTCGATCCAAACAAGATGATGAGCGCAATGAATGATTATGCAAGCATGTATAAAAATATGATGATGTTAAAACAGCGGCTTAATATAGCATGCTATGCTGTTAATGCCCGCAATGCACGATACAATAAATCAAACAGGGCATATTAAAAAATTTTATAACTTCCTCTTTTTTAGATATAATATCTGAAAAGAGGAAAAAACTATGGGAAAAATTATTTTGGCGTCCTCTTCTCCAAGACGAAGAGAGCTCCTGAAAAAAACTAAATATGAATTTGAAATTATCCCGTCACCGTATATAGAAGACCATACGAGGACGGATTTTTCTTATGAGTTTATTGAAAATCTGGCTGTTAACAAAGTTCTTGCAGTAGTACCTATACTAAAAGAGCCTGCAGTAATTCTCGGAGCTGACACAGTAGTTGTACTCGATAATAAAATTCTGGGCAAGCCAAAAGACAGAGCAGAAGCTTTTCAAATGCTTAAAAATCTTTCGGGGAAAACACATTCCGTTGTAACAGGTATTGCAGTTTATAACACAACAAATAAAGAATTAAAGCAAACTTCTGTAACAAGTTACGTTGAATTTGAACCACTTACAGATGAACAAATCTACTTTTATATAGATACATATAAACCGCTTGACAAAGCCGGTTCATACGGCATACAGGAAATGCCTGCCGGATATATAAAAGGTTATAAAGGCAGTCTTGAAAATATAATAGGACTTGATACGAAAACAGCTTTGGATTTATTAAAAAATATTACAAAATAATAACTATTCTCACTTTACAAATAAGATTATTTCTTATACAATTAAGGAGTTAAAAGAAAGGTGGTAAATATGAAATATGTATGCACAGTATGCGGTTGGTCTACAGAAGCTGATAAAGCTCCTGAAAAATGCCCTTTATGCGGCGCAACAACATTTAAAGCAGTTGGCGGCGGAGAAAAAGTTTACGCCTGCGAACACAATGTAGGTGACGGCAGAGTAGAAGATAAAGAAGTAATGGAAGGTTTGAGAGCACATTTCAACGGTGAATGCACAGAAGTTGGGATGTATCTTGCAATGTCAAGAGTTGCAGAAAGAGAAGGCTATCCTGAAGTTGCTGAAGCTTACAAAAGATATGCATTTGAAGAAGCAGAGCACGCTGCAAAATTTGCAGAACTTTTGGGAGAAGTTGTAACAGATTCTACAAAGAAAAACCTTGAACTCAGAGCAGAAGCTGAGCACGGCGCTTGCGAAGGCAAATTAGCTATTGCAAAACGTGCTAAAGAATTGGGTTATGACGCAATTCACGATACAGTTCATGAAATGGCTAAAGACGAAGCTCGTCACGGAAAAGGTTTTGACGGATTATTGAAAAGATATTTTTCATAATAACCGACAGAACAACAAAAAGTTAAAGGCGGATTTTTCAATCCGCCTTTTTTATTGCTATTGACTGTTAGCATTATTAATAATCTTTGATTAACGATGTATCATTTGATTGATTTTTAATCTCAAGATTAGCATTCTGCATACGTGATGTCACATTAATTGTTCCCGGAGCAACAACATTATCAATTACACCATCTCTGATTATATCAGCAGTTACATTGCCGGTTTGAGAGCCGATGGTGCCGAAGTTAACATTTTCACCAACTGCCTCGCCGCGATGATGTAAGTTAACATCTTTACCTGCAATAACATTAGATTGCTGTGCCGCATCTGTTTGACGGAAATGCAATGCGTTATCAGGAGTTCCTATATATTCTTTTGCAAATAATTGAACTGTTGTTCCCTTAACGTTTGCATAATTTTCAAGGTCAGTTGAAGCATTCAGGATAGAACCATTTGTGTTCAATCTCAATGTTCCATCTGCTTTAATTCTGTCAACATTCATATTGGCATTTTCACTTGCCATATTAATGCTGTAATTGTTGTTAGAACCATCTCTGTTATTTGTAAATGCTTTAATTCTTCTGCCAACATTTACATTTATTGATTTGGTTAAATCTTTACCGGCGGTTTCTTCACCAATAGTACCGTTTGTAACGTTTATAAACAAATTGCCGTTTGTCTTAATCAAATCAGACTCACTGCCGGCATTCTTCAAACTGCCGTTTTCAACAGTAATTGCAACTTTTTGGGTTCCGTTTAATGCAACCTGATTAGTTTCAGTATTACCGATAACCATATCGTTGCCTTTACTTGTTGCTGTAACTTTTTGACCGGTAACTGTACCGCTTACGTTCATATTTTGATTACCGGTGTTTGTAAGAACTACATTTGCCTTACCGGATGTAACATTTGAAGTTACATTCATGCCGCCGGCTCTGTTTGTCAAAAGTATATGACCTTTGCCAACAACCTGTCCGTCAACATTCATACCGCCGGCACCCTTGTTTGTAATATAAATTCTGTTGGTATCATTTGAAATACTTGCATCTTTTGCAATATTTAATTTGTTACCGTTATTTGTGATATTCAATTGACCGGATTTGTTGCTTATAACACCGTCAATATCAAAATCACCTTTTACGTTAGTAATAAGAGTTTTGCCGGTATCAGCAACATTGCCGCTGATTTTCATACCGCCATTGCCTCGGTTAAGTATATTAAGTTTGGAACCAATACCTGCAGCTCTTACAGCAGAACCTTCATTCAGGTTCATTGCATTACCATCATTGGTAAGATACAAACCGCCTTCGGAGTTAACTATTTTACCGTTAACATTCATATTTCCGGCTTTGTTATAAACAAACGCTGTACCTTTGTTGTTAACAGTACCGTCTATTGTCAAACCGCCGTTACCGGTGTTTTGAATAGTAAGTTCACCTTTACCGATATCAGTCCCTATAACTGCACCGCTGCCAATTGTCATACCTCCGTTGCCGACATTTGTAAGGTTTATATTGCCGTCTTTGCTTGTAATTTTAGCATTAACAATCATATTGCCTGCGCGGTTTGTAATTGCAGTACCTCTGTCATAATTATGCGCATTATATATATTTCCGCCGATTTTCATACCATTCGCGCCGGTATTCAAAATTTGGATAGAATTATCATTTGATATATTTGCATTATCACCAATAGTTAAACCTGAACCGTTTCTGGTATTTGCGATGTAAAGGACGTCGCCGGAATTTACTATTTTACCGTTAACATTCATTGCACCGTTTGTATTTTGGAGATAAGTGTCTGCTGAATTTTGTATAGATCCGTTTGCTTCAAATCCGCCGACACCTGTATTTTGAATTAGCAATTCATCACCGCCGCCGACAATTGAAGATGAAGCACCAAGAGTAAGTTTATTACCTGTGTTTGTAATATTCATCTTACCGGATGTATTTTCAACAGAACCGTTTATGTTAAAATTCCCTGCACGGTTTGTAATTGCGGTGCTGCCTGAATTTTTAACCTGACCGTTTAAGGTTAAACCATTAGCGCCTGTATTTGCTATCTGAATTTTATTATTATTTGAGATTACTGCATTATTACCAATAGTTAAACCAGTGCCATTACTTGCGATAACAATTTTACCGTTCTGGTTGGCAAGGTTCCCGTTAATATTTAAGTTACCGCTGCGTTCAGTAATATACATATCGCCCTTACCGGAAACATTTCCGTTAACAGCAGTATTTCCCGAACCATTGTGAACAATTTGAACCAAATCATTTGCTGTTAAATCTGAATTTGTGCCGGTGGTAATACTGCCTGCTTCAGAACCGCCTGCAATATATATACTATCAGCTGTAACTTTGTTATTAAGATTCATAGTTCCGCTGCCGTTGGTAAGATAAACATCTCCGCCATGAGCAGTAATATTTCCATTTGAGGTATTAAATTCTTTACCGCGGTTAATCATAACGATATCACCGGTGCCATGGTTTATTACATCACCTTGGATATTCATACCATTTGTTCCTGCACCGTCACGATTATAGGTTCTGAATTCTACAGAGGCTGCCGATGAATTTTTGCCGGTATTTACAAGCTGATTAAACAAATCTGCTGCCTGCTGGGAATTATTGACCAAAGAGTTATAACCTGTGCCCATACCTGCAATGACCGAGCCTGTCGGGCCGACAGTTAAATCTCTTGCAACCATACCGACATTATTTCTGGCAAGAACCATACCGTTAATTGTTATATTTGAATTACCGTGGTAGCCCAATTCTTCTAAAGTTGCCTTACCATTTTTATACATTTTCATACCCGGCGCTGTCGGAGTTAAGACAGATAATGACCCAACGTTTAATACGCCGGATTCACCGACAACCATGCCGTTTGGAGATACGAAAATTGCTTCGCCGGGATAAAATTGTCCGTTTCTTACAGTATTGACCAAACCATTAATATTTATCTGGTTATCTACAAGGTTAACAAATTTTGAAATATCCTGATTTCCATACTTAAAAATCAGGTTTGCAACCTCGCCCTGATCCAACCTGAAATTTGTATATTCTCTAAGTCCGGCTTCACCGTTAATTGTTGCCGGGTTTATATTAAACACACCGCCATTTCCGGTAATGCCTGTAATATCACCAGCTCTGGCACTGCCTGCAACAGAAAAAGCAATTACTAGAGCAGCGATACTCATCTTCGATAATTTTTTAGACATAAATATCCCTCACTATTTTTATTTGCATACGTATAATAATATAAACAAAGAAACAAATAAAAAATTGCTACTTTGTAAATATTTATTAAGTTTTTCCTGTAAAACTCACACCTCCTTATCGAACGATTTCTAAAATATTGTTATAAAACCATATCGGCAGATAATTCAAAAAACTTTAATAATGTAAAAATATATTAAAAATCAGGACTTATCTAGCAAATTCCACATTTACATAACCCATGTTATCGGCACATGTCTATTTCTTTTCTTTTGGTTGCGAGGCAAAAGAAAAGAAATAGCCGAAA
>CALUUU010000133.1 GCA_944324035.1 Candidatus Gastranaerophilales bacterium | reverse complement strand
AAAAATATTCGATGGGAAGGAAAAGATTGAAAAATGTTAGTAAGTAAGACCAAATATCTTATAACACCGAAACGAAAAGATACGGGGTTACTATCCCCAAAAGAGGTATCTCCTCATTCGGGATCAGTATCTCAATTTAATAGTTTAAATAATAAGGGACCTTTAAATAATAGTCAAAACGATTTATCATTTAAAGGTTCTTTTTTATATGTACAAGCCAACAAGGGGAATAAATATTTAAAAGGCGAGTTTCTCGATTTTCTCAGACAAAACCTCGGGCATATGGGAGAAGATTTATATAATCATGTGGCCGCTTCTCAAATCCCTTTGGCAAAGAAAATGTTTCATGTTGATCCGAAAACGGAAGAAATTGTTTTCCACAAAAAGTCCATCCCTCATTTAATAGGAGATGGACTTATTTTAAGAAACCTTCCGACGGATATCTTAAACGGTACAATAGATTTAATCGGGAAAATAAAACCGTTTGAAGCCTGGGCGCAAAAGATGCACAATTCCAAAAATTTGAAAAAGCTTCGTGCTGAATCAAAAATTGAAGCCCAGATTAGTGCACTTAGAGGTTTGGCGGAAACAAGGGCAAAACTTTTGAAAGAAGGTAAGTCTGCCGAAGAAATTCAGTCTGCGATGTTCCAGCAGAAGATGAAAATGTTTGACCCGAAAACAGGAAATTACGACACAAAACACGAACGTTCCTTAAACAGAATTGTTTCGGGTATTCCGCCTGCAATATTTCTTGCAAACGATGCTTACAACTTGTCCAGAATGATGGATGACGATAAAGACAAAGCCGAACACGAAAAGAAAGTCAGGTTCAGCCAAGAAATTACGCGTATAGGTATTAATGCTTATATTACCTTGATTACATTCGGTGCATTGCAAAAACTTATGAATAATTCTAACCTCGGAATTATGCTTACAACAGGTTTAACCGCATTGTTTACGGAATCTTTCTCACGTCTTGCAAACGGCAAGCATATTAAACGCCTGACTCCGGAAGAAGCAAGAGAAGAAAATGCAAGAAATAACGCTCCGGAAAAAGATATCAAGCCTGATACATCATTCAAGGCTAATGACAGTGTTCAAAAAACCGATAATAAAAAACAGCAGAAACCGTTATTGTCGCTTGATACTGTCGGCAAAGCTTCTGTCGGCATAATTGCTGCAGGCTTTGCATTGAAAGGACTTAGAAAAATCAGTGTTGTAGATAATGCTATTAACGCTTCATTTAAACCTTTCAAAAAGTTATATAACAAATTAACCTCAACTCCTGAGTACAAGATAGACGGCGAAACTTTCGATAAGATTGTTGCCAGATTGAAAGAAACAGGATTTTCAGCTGCGCAGGAAGCTGCAGAAGGAACTCCTCATGCAACAGATTTGGCAGATGATTATATCAGGGTTGCGGGTTATGCGAGAAACGCTGACGGCACAATAAGCCTCGGTGCAAGGGATAAAAAAGTTAAACCGCTTGTTAACTTCTTTATCGCACCATTCAAGTTTGCCTGGAATACGGTTACGCTTCCTTACAGACTTGTTGATAAGGGTATTAAGGCTTTCACTAAACAGCCGAAACTGGTCAAAATGCCTATAAGCGATAAGAAAACCCTCGAAACAATTGCTCAAAATATGCAAAAAGAACTCAAACTGAATGAAGATTTTGTAAAAAATATTGAAGGTTTCGTTTCAGCATTGAAAAAGAAAACTCCTGACAGTTTGACTGATATAGAAAAGACATTCTTATGCCGTGTTGGTGATGTCGAAGCGCTTGCAAAAAGTGTTGACAACATCGGCAAACAAGCACTGAAAAAAGATTTTAATCCGAAACAGTTCCATGATTACGTATCGGATAACCTTTTGAAAGCATTTAACGCGGATACTATGTCAAATGTTTCTAACGCAGAACTTTCAAACCTTGCAAAAACCGCTGCAACCGCTGCAACATTGTGGTTCCTGATGACAGATAACTACAATATGGTTATGCTCAAATCAAACGGTAACGATGTTGAAGGTGCGCAGACCAAATTCAAAGAAAGATTTGTACAGGAAGGTTCAAGATTGTTCTATCAGACTTTGTTAATTGACCTGTTCAACAGCACATTCAGAAGCCAATACAACAAATCTCTGCTCGGTATGAGCTGGATTACGCTGACTAATACGACATTAGGCGAATGGTTAACCAGGGTATCAGTCGGAGTTCCTGTAGGTGCCCATACAAGAGAAGAACTTCTTGAGTTGGAAGAAAAACAGGATAATGCAACTGGCTTGCTCAAGGGATATTACAACTTTATGCAGCGTCTGACCGGTAAACGTTCTATAAAATCTTATGACGTTAAAGCAAAAGAAGAAGCTCCTAAAAATGTGGAAACTCGGGATGATGCCGCAGCAAAAATGGTAGATTTTCAAAACAGCAGCAAACTAAGAGATATGATTAAAAAATAACTGCATCTTATACATACAAACAACAGCCCCGGGATTTCCCGGGGTTGTTAATACGTATATTGTCTATCGCACTCCGTGCCACGGCGCCCTACCGAAAATCCGACCTCGCAATGACATAAATGAGATTCTTCGGGCTCTGCCCTCAGAATGACGATTTTTGTCATTGCGAGCGAAGCGAAGCAATCCAGGGAATAAGATCGCGCAACGGAGTGCGCGATGACAGTGCCTGAGGCACGACATTATAACGCTACGCTGTGCAAAATGCAACGAACAACCGCATGGTTAAAGCCGCAAGCCTGTCCGCGATCTATGGATTGCTTCGTCGCGTTGCTCCTCGCAATGACGCCTGGTGGAATTGCGTTAGGCGAACATGCACGAAGTGCGATAGTGAGCCTTGAAAGAATTTGAGCTGAAAGCTCAAATAACATTTAGGCATTGAGCGTTAGCGAAATGCAGGGAACATTTGCGTGTTTTCTCTTTCTTTGGTTCATTTCTTTCTCTTTACTTCGCAAATAAAGAGAAAGAAATGAACATAAATTGTACTTTTGCATTGAAAAGGTATCGATAACATAGATTATACAGTCAAAAGTTTGTGGAACTACGGCTACGGTTTTAACCCATATAAAACTTATTTCAAGATGTTCAAATGCCAAAATATTCTTTGGCAATCATTATTTCATCTTTTTTGGTCAGATTTGAATTGTAGCATTTTGCTTCCAATATTTTATCAAAACATTCTTTGTATTTTGGAGAAGGTTTAACTCCGAGTTTTTGCAAATCATCCCCGGTAATTTCAAGTTTTATGCTTTTAAGATTTTCAAGATAGTTTATCACCGGCACCAAATCATTTAAAATCCCGTATATCAAAACAGTTTCAATACTTTTGTTTTCAAATGCTTTGTAGGTGTCAAAATCCGTATTTAATTTTGTGTCTTTAAGCGCCAGGTAATCATCAAGAATTTTCTTTTCTTCTTTTGTAAGCTCAAGCCTTGACAAATCACCTCCAGCTGCCAGGTAAATCAGCCAGATATTTGAAGAGTTTATTAATGATTTGTATTTATTAATAAGGTTTTCAATATTTATATTAGGTTTTGTAACTTCTTTTTCTGTTACAAGTTTATATATGCCGGCTTCGATAAATTCATCATAGGCACGCTGCGAATTCAGGTTAAAGGTTTCAACGAGTTCTTTTTTTACCCGTTTGTAGCTCATATCATAATTTATATTTTTTAAGTAATCGTCACGGAGTTTTTTTGAGTGTTCATCAAGAGTAAAATTAAATCTCACTGCAAATTTCAGCGCACGGAGTATCCTTGTCGGATCTTCTATAAAACTTTCATCATGGAGCACCCGGAGAGTTTTGTTTTTTATATCTTCAAGACCGCCTGTGTAGTCAATTATTTCGCCGGTATTGTAATTTTTGGCAAGTGCGTTTATTGTGAAATCTCGTCTTAAAACATCATCCTTTAGCTGGCAGCCGATTTCTGTAACCGTCGGAAGATGTCCGGGGCGTTCATATATTTCTTTTCTGGTAGACGCAATATCGACTTCCTGCCCGTTAGTTTTTATTCTGACAGTTCCAAAAGGCTCGTTGATTTTGAGGATTTCTATATCCGGCAAATTTTTAGCAAATTCAATGGCATTGCCCAGATATGTTAAATCTATATCAAAACTTTTTTCACCGAGAATTTCATCACGGACAACCCCGCCGATATAAAACAGTTTATTTTCGGTATCATTTAAATTAATGATTTTCATAAACGTTATTTTAGCGTAAAATGGATTTATATACAACACAGCAGTTAGGGGCAAGTATGAAAAAGTTATTATTGAGAGAAGAGCCAAAACTAAAAGATGAGTCAAAATTTGTAAAAACATCTATTGGATGTATTGGAATATTTGGAACGTTTCTGTTTATCAGTATCCTATACACAGTTTTAAAAGAAGGTGGAATCAATATATTTTATAAAGCTTGTCTTTTGCTGGCAGTGATAACTGCTGGAGTAACTATATTTTTCTATTTGTTTAGGAAAAGTCGTTCATTTAAAAATATTATATGTTTATTACTTTTCTTTTTTATAATTTATCTATTCTACTTATTATTCGGAATAATAGGTATTTTAATTTTATTGTTACTCATATTCTTATTTCTTTTTATTACTATTTTGGAAGTACAATTAAACAAAGATTTAAGAGGATATAATAATGCATATAGACAAGGAGATTTCGAACAAGCTGCCGAATATCTTGAACATTATCTTAAAAATCCAAAATTAAAAGGAATTCGATATGCATATGCTAAAAACTTATGTGAATTGTATATACGTCTTGAACGCTATGAAGACTGCAGGGCTGCAATTGAAAAATATAAAGACAAATATCACGAACAAACATATCTTGCAAATTTAACTATATTTGAAGTAACCTGCTACATAAAAGAGAAAAATTATACAGCAGCTGAAAATTCATTGGTTAAATTTAAAGACATTATAGATAATGTTGTAGAAATTCATTCTCAGAATATTTTAAAGACTAAATACACTTTATTACTTGTGCGATTAATGATTGAAAAAAGGGAGTTTACAGAAGTTCCGAAGTTATTGGAAAGTATTCCTGAAAAATTTATTCAGTCTGATTTTTATATTGCGCAAGCTGCATTTT
Organism: Candidatus Gastranaerophilales bacterium; assembly: GCA_944324035.1. Lineage (GTDB taxonomy): Bacteria > Cyanobacteriota > Vampirovibrionia > Gastranaerophilales > Gastranaerophilaceae > UBA1221. The sequence continues at coordinate 381 of CALUUU010000133.1, read as the reverse complement.
ATGAAAAGACGGGAGATTATAAAAATGCATTGTGTGCATATAAAAATGCAATAGATATTGCCGAAACACCAGAAATAAAAGAGAATATTTTACAAAAAATGATGGATTGTACAAAAATGTCTTGATTATAGAGCAGCAGACAATTTTTCTCGTATAAATCGATGATTTTATTATTTTAAATTTTTTATATGATTAATTTAAATACTTTTATTTTATGAGGTTATAACCATGTTACAGGAAGCGTCAAGAGCAATTAATTCAGCATTCAATAACAGTTTTATAAAAAAATTGTGCTTGTATCTTCACGATTGTGTAAGAGAAGAAGTCCAAAGTTCAACATTCAGAAACCTTAAAGGTGATAAAGATAACAAATGGATTTTC
>CALUUU010000132.1 GCA_944324035.1 Candidatus Gastranaerophilales bacterium | reverse complement strand
CAAACCTTCTCTTTGCTCTTCCGAAAGCAAATTCCAGTAAGGCTTCAACAACGCTTCTGTAAGAGCAACACCTCCGAGGGCAGAACCGCCGATACCAAGAACAAGAACATTCTCAAATCTATCTTTGACCATTGAAGCATACTCTTTTACGTACCACAATGTTTCTTCATTATAACCAAGGTTCATCCATTGAAGCCATTGTCCCGGCTTATCCTTTCTCTGATTAAGATTTGCTATTATATGCTTAATGGTATCCTGGTAATTGGTAAATTCACGCTCTATATCAAGACCGTTTTCTTCACCCACAACCAATGCATCAGCGTTTTTGTAGTTTAAGTTAATCATTTATGCCCCTCTTAAAATAACCTTTGTTTACATTATTATTATATAAATATATTTCGGATTCAATACACGTTGGTGCTACAATTATTATATGTACTCAAGGCTAAAAAACAAGAGCTTACAGAGTAGTTTTAAAATTTATTTACTTAAACTTTTCCACTCTTCGGCAGAAATCTCACGATGAAGATAATCTAAATTCCAATTGCCGATAACCCAGCTTGCACAAGAACCTCCGGCCGTCCAGGCTTGTGATTTTGCAGTAGAACATGAATCCTGGTTTACCCACCATAACTTATACCCGGTAACTTTTGGAGCATCAGCCGCAAAAAATAAAAGATAAATATCCTTTCCTACAGTATTGGGTTTTTGAGTACCATTCACATCAATATCAACCCCAATATCAAAAGTCAAATCACCACCAGTGTTTCCTGGAGCCCACTGGGTTCTAAATTGCAAAAGGGTTCCATTTGACAAAGCGTAAAGCTTTGATTTCTCTTGATAATTTTTATTAAAAATATCCCCGGTTACATTGCCATGGAGATCATGTACAGTATAATCCACAGGAAAATTTACAGCAACAACCTGCATATATTTCAAAAGTATAGAAGCTGCATAATCTGCCGCTTCTTTTGCCGCCTGAGTATCATCAGGAGATCTGTTTATTGCCCAATCTTGTGTGTATCCATATTCATTTGAAGCAAGAATATAAGCATTAGAAAGCATTGCATATGTCTGCTTAAACCTGTTTAACCAAACACGTTCCTGAAAATCAGCCAATAACCCAGGCAAAGTCATTGCTGCAACTATACCGATAATTCCAAGAGTGATAAGAACTTCCGCTAAAGTAAACGCCGGTTTTTGTCTTTTATTTGTCATACTGATGGCGAAGCCCGAAAGATCTCTTTTCCTTAGATTCTTCGGATTTACAAACCTCAAAATGACAGGTTTGCCGCAATGGCTAATGGGTTCAAACCCTTGTAATACCTTAGATGTAGATACCCCCCCCCCGGTATTTCCGCACTATACTTGACTTTTACATATATTAATCCTCCTTTTTTCTTTAGTATAAAGTATTTTTATACATAAATCAAGGGGAACAAGTTTCAAGGTGTTAACTTCCTTCACAAATATCTCGGCGATATTTTTTCCCGTCGAAATAAATATCTTCAACATTATCATACAAAAGTTCTCTTGCTCTGGAGATTGTCGAAGCAGTCTGTGTAAGCACAAGAGTACGCCCCTGGTTGGTAAGGTATTCAAAATAATTATTCTTATTTGTGCTAAAATGCGTAATTTCTGTAGAATCATCCACCATTTCAAGCCCGGTTATAACAGAACCCTCTTTGCGCGAATAAAGAACACAGGCAAGCGTGCTTAAATCATTAACACTAATTTCAGTGTAATCATCAGCAAAAGACCCAACAGCACAGGCTTCAAAAAGTCTATATAAGTCTGTATCAAGAGAATTTAAAACAGCCTGTGTGTCATGTTCTTTTAAAAAAGGTGTAAAACCGGTCACAGAATATGTATTCTCACCTGTTAAAACGCATTCAACACCCAATATTCCGGAATAGGGATTATTACGTTTTTCAAGGCTTTTAATTACAGGATTAATAACTTTTTCCATAATATCTGCAACAACATCAAGAGAAACCTTATAATCCGGAACATAAGCACCCATTCCGCGAGTAAACAAACCGGCATCACCGTCTTCCATAAACTTATAATCACCAACCGCAGCAAAAGGCAGCGCGCAATAACCATCTGTCATAACATAAATCGTAAACGGATGTCCAAAGACATATTCCTCAACAACAACTTTAGGTTCTTCACGTAAAAACAAATCATTAATGCAGGTTTTTGCAAGATTTATATTTGTACAAACCGAACGTACAGAATTTTCATTATCCATATCAGTCGTAATTAACAGCGGCATTTTTGCATTATTTACATAATCGTAAGCAAGAGCACTTTTTTCAAATATCCCGAATTTAGGGGTTGGTATATGCAATTTATAAAGAAATTTCTTTGCATTAGCACGCGATATCGCAAATTTTGCAGCTTCCGCGCCAGGTGCAAATATCATTTGGGAATTTGCCTGGAAATACCCAGCAATATCCGCCTTTATAGCCTCTGCAGACGGAGCAATTGTTAGGCTTATTTCTTCCTTTACTGCAAATTCCAAAAGCGACTGAACATCATTTTCTCTTATATCAATACGCTCGGCAAATTCAGCCGATGCCACATTACCCGGTGCAATATAAACTTTTTCGATTTGACTATTCTTAGATAAAAACTTGGCCAAAGCGTATTCTTTAGCACAAGAACCGACTATTAATACTTTCTTCTTATTCATAGCCAGATTTTAGCATATATAAATATTACAGGCAAGCATTAATTAAAGGAACTTATAAAGCAAATTCCACTGATACTATTAATATTCGTCATTCTTAGGGCTTTAGCCCGAAGAATCTTTTTATTTAGATACTTCGCTAACGCTCAGTATGACCCGCAGCTCTGCTGTGGCGGTTCACTTTGTAAGGATGACAAAACTTAATTTTTTCTGTTTTATAACTCCCCATCCCAGCCTTCCCCAAGTAGGGGAAGGAGTAAATGCGCTGCGTTGTCCTTAGCAGCGCTAAAAGATTTCGTTTGCGTAGCAAACGGAACGAACGTTCATTCTACCAAAGCGATGCCGTCAGGCAGCGCAGAAATTGATTGCGTGTTTTCTCTTTCTTCGGTTCACTTCTTTCTCTTTGCCTCGCAAATAAAGAGAAAGAAGTGAACAATTAGAAGATTAATGGTGCATATCACACAGCGAAGCGTCATGTTGATGTGCCTCAGGCACTAACATGGGTTATGTAAATGTGGAATTTGCTATATAAGTTCCTAATTAAAGTAATTTTTTGAATACTTTTTCTAATTAGAAGTAAACAAATTAAGTTGAGGAACGTCAACCTGCGGAATATCTGAAGATTTCTTACGTGTTGCAAGGTTATTTGAATAATCTTTTTGCATTCTGCTCATCAAATCCTGTGAGCGTTTTACGACAGATGCAGGCAGCCCTGCCATTTTGGCAACCTGAATACCGTAACTCTTGCTTGCGCCGCCCTGGACAATTTTTCTAAGGAACTGAATTTCTCCGTTTTCTTCTGCTACCGTTATTCTGAAATTTTTAATTTGCGGGTAAGTTTCTGTCATAACGTTCAATTCGTGATAATGAGTTGCAAAAATGCAGCGAGCCTTTATTTTTGTAGCAATATACTCTGCAACAGCCCAGGCAATAGCCACACCGTCATATGTACTTGTACCGCGCCCAATCTCATCAAGCAGAATAAAACTTTTTTCAGTTGCAGAATTTAGAATATAAGAGGTTTCCACCATCTCAACCATAAATGTAGACTGCCCGAGGGTTAAATCATCAGAAGCCCCTACACGGGTAAATATCTTATCTACAACCCCGAGTTTCACATAATCAGCCGGAACCCATGACCCTATCTGCGCCAGAAGCACAATAAGTGCATTTTGCCTCATATACGTAGATTTACCGGCCATATTCGGGCCTGTCAAAATCATAAACTGTGTAGAATTTGATGAATTACTTTTCAAATCCAAATCATTTGAAACATATTCTCCAAGCGGTAAAATCTTTTCCAAAACAGGATGACGGCCGTTTTTGACAACAAAATCGCCTGATTCATCAAGTTCAGGTCTGCAGTAATTATTCTCTGAAGCTACCTCTGCAAGAGAAGAATAAACATCCAAACTTGCAATACAATCCGCAATTTCTCTTACCTTTGATACAAATTCCTTTGAATACTCCCTGAAATCGCTAAACAAACGGTACTCCAGCTCGGTAGATTTAAACTTGGCAGACAGAACATCATCTTCATGTTTTTTCAGTTCATCTGTTATAAAACGCTCGCCGTTTGCAATAGTCTGTTTACGTACGTAATTAGGCGGCACAAGGTTTAAATTTGAATTTGTCACTTCAATAAAATACCCGAACACTTTATTAAATGATACCTTCAAATTCTTAATACCGGTCTTTTCGCGTTCTTCTTCTGCATATTTTACAAGCCAGTCCTCGCCGCCTGTCAATAAATCTCTGTAATAATCAAGTTCACCGCTTACGCTGCTTTTAATTATCCCGCCTTCCTTAAGTTGAATAGGCGGATCTTCTTTAATCGTCCGTTCAATCAATGCGGCAAAATCCGCGATATCATCTCTGTATGTTTCTACATTCAAAAAAGGATTATACGTTAATTCTTTAGATATATCCAAAATTTCAGGAAGCACGAAAAGAGAATCTCTCAAGCTTAAAAAATCCCTTGGGGAAGCCGACCCGTTACTCATACGCGTAGCTAAACGCTGTATATCGTAAACTTTTTCAAACAAATCAACAAGCTGCTTTCGCACTTTAACATTTTCAACAAGTTCACTCACTGAATTTTGGCGCTGCATAATAGCATCCACATCCTTTAAAGGCTGGCATACCCAGTTTTTCAAAAGACGCGCACCCATATTGGTTTTTGTTTTATCAATAGCCCACAAAAGAGAGCCATACTTGCTTTTTTCTCTCAAAGTTTCGGTTAATTCAAGATTTTTTCGTGTAGCACCATGGAAAACCATGTATTCAGAAAGTTCATATGCTTCAACTCTTTCAAATTTTGGAACATTTTCTTTCAAGTTTTCCCATATATATGCTAAAAGCGCGCCGCATGCCCTGAATCCGATTTTATACTTTGAAAAGCCGAATGATTCCAAACTTGAAGCCTGAAATACAGCTTTTAAATTTGCTTCTGCAAACCCAAGTTCAAATACATTAGCAGGAATTTTAGAGCAATTATATAATTTTTGAATATCATCAGGCAGATCAATTTTTTGCTCAGGTACAATCTGAAACGGCATAATCTTTTGATTTACAGCAGGAGCTACAACTTCTGCAGGAGAAATCCTGGCAAGCTCAGACATTATCATATTTAAAGGTGCCTGGGTAACTTTGAACTCACCTGTTGAAATATCAGCGTAAGCAAAACCGTATATATCGCTTTTTTCATCTTTAAACATAGCGCATATATAATTGTTTGAGTTTTGCTGGAGAAAATCACTTTCGGTAAGTGTTCCTGCCGTAATTACGCGCGTAACTCCGCGTTTAACAAT
>CALUUU010000131.1 GCA_944324035.1 Candidatus Gastranaerophilales bacterium | reverse complement strand
AACGTGCACGCAGTGCGATAGTGAGCCCTGAAAGATTTGAGCTTGAAAAGCTCAAATAACATTTTGGCATTGAGCGTAAGCGAAATGCAGGAATGTTTGCGTGCTTTCTCTTTCTTGGGTTCATTTCTTTCTCTGCTTGGTTGTTCGCGTTTTACGAGTTCCAGAGCATTGCCCTTCGGCAATACTCTTCACTCTACGCTCACAATCCGCTTTGCCTCGCAAATAAAGAGAAAGAAATGAACATAAATGATACTTTTGCATTAAAAAGATACCGATAACATCAATTATGTAACTAATTACTTGACATGTACAATGCGAAACGCGCAGCGTTGAAGCAATCCATTAAAGCGTAGTCAAATATGTTACTCAGATACGTTAAAACGCTAAAGTAACCTATTTCCCTGGATTGCTTCGCTATCGCTCGCAATGACTGGTTTTATTGTCATACTGATGGTTTTAGCCCGAAGTATCTTTTTTATTTAGATATTTCACTAACGCTCCACTACGGTCCAAGATAATTTTAAAAATCCTGTCATTCTGAAAGTGCTGAAAAATTATTTATGTTTTTTATTTTAGCTTATCTTTAACCCAATCGGCAAATATCTTCAGCGGACTGCGGGTTATACCGAGCGACCATGCCGGAATATTTTTGGTTACAACTGTTCCGGCTCCGATATTAGCGCCGTCTTCCACTGTTACCGGCGCCACAAGTACTGTGTTGGAACCGATTTTTACATCATCATGCAAAACGGTTTTGCTTTTTACTTTGCTTAGCGGATCATAATTTGCCGTGATTGTTCCGGCTCCGATATTTACACGGCTGCCAAGCTCACTGTCACCTATATAAGAAAGATGCCCGACGTTTGTATTTGACTTAATGACAGATTTTTTTACTTCAACAAAGTTGCCGAGCTTTACATTATCCCAGACTTCGACACCGCCTCTTAAGTGTGCACAAGGGCCTATTTTGCAATTCTTCCCGATTTTATTTTTCCCTTCAATATAAGTCGACGGATAAATTATTGTATCCCGGCCGATTTCCGTATCAGGGCTTATCCAGGTTGAATCCGGGTCAACTATGGTTACTCCGTTTGTCATTAAGGTATCCAAAACCCTTTTGGTCATAATTTTTGTTGCCTGCGCAAGGTTTATTCTTGAATTTATTCCGAAAATTTCTTCATTATTTTCAAGGATATATGCGTTTACATTTAAGCCTCTTGCTTTTCCCCACGCGATTATGTCTGTCAGGTAATATTCTCCCTGCGCATTGTTGCTTGTAAGTTCAGAAAATGCCTGTTTTATTTTTCCCCAGTTGAGGCAGTAAATTCCTGCGTTAACTTCTTTTACCGCTTTTTGTTCAGGGGATGCATCTTTTTCTTCAACTATGCATTTCAGGGTATTATCACTCTCTCTGATTATTCTGCCGTAATTTGCCGGGTTTTCAAAAATTGTACTCATAACAGTTAAATCGGAGTTGTTTTTTTTGTGAAAATCAACAAATTTTGAGAGGGTTTCTGCCTGAATAAGAGGAGTATCTCCGCATAAAATAAGTACAAGCCCTTCATAGTTTTCAAGTTCACTGCAAGCCATTGAAACAGCATGACCTGTTCCGAGCTGAGGCGTTTGAAGAATTGTTTTTGCATTTTTATAGTTATTGTTTACATAACTTTCTACTTCCTGTGCGTGATGCCCTACTATTACAAAATTCCCGTCAGTAATATTTTTAACACTGTCCAAAACGTATCCTAAAAGCGGTTTGCCATATATTTCGTGCAAAACCTTAGGTGTTTCGGATTTCATTCTGGTACCTTTTCCTGCTGCAAGAATTATTGATTTAATAGACATTTTCTGCTCCTCTTTAATAAGTTTAACTTTACCTAAATCTTACTAAAGTGACAGCAGGCAGTCAAGAATAAAAGAGAATTCCGGAAAATAAAATTCCCGGAACTCTGTTTGTATGTGAGGTCAATTTAAACCATTCCTTCTTTGACTGCTTTGACAGCAGCCTGGACTCTGTCGTTTACACACATTTTTTGTAGAATAGAACAAACATGTGCTTTTGCGGTGTGAACACTTACTATTAATTCTTTTGCGATTTCAGTATTGCTTTTGCCGCTTACAAGGTGTTTTAGAACTTCATATTCTCTTTCTGTTAACGGAACCCGGCCTTCTGATTGGGATTTCCCGGGAAGAAATCCTATATTCTCAACTTTTGGGAATGAGTTTAGTGCCATTTGGGCAACAACAGGGTCAATCCAGCAGACGCCTTCCGCTACATCTCTAACAACATCGGCGAGCTTTCCCGGATCTATATCTTTAAGGCAATATGCGCTGGCTCCGGAACTTAGTGCTGCAATTACTTCTTCTTCTCTGTCATGTGAAGTCAGGGCAATTATCTTTGTATTAGGAAGCATTTCTTTTACCTTAATAGTTGCTTCTATTCCGTTCATACCCGGTAAACCTAAATCCATCAGTATAACATCAGGCTTGACTCTTTCTATAAGCTTCAACCCTTCTGATGCATCCTCTGCTTCGGCTACCACATTAATGTCGTTATTTGAATTCAGTGCGCATCTTAACCCTACCCTGGTAAGTTTAAAATCCTCTACTATTGCGACTGTAATTACCTTTGTTGCTGTAGCTTCGTCTTCTGTTTTTAACATTCTGTTAACCCCTCCTTCTTTATATTTTGGTGACAAGTTTATTAAATACAAGACTAAGGGGTTAGTCCATTACCCTATCGGGTATTTTTATATTTATATAAAAATTTGAAATCGGCTTTGTTATTCAAAACTTAATAAAAACTTAATCTTCAAGGTATAGCAATTTTCTGTCTGTTTGCGGTATTATATAGTTGATAAATAAAATCAGAGGCTTACATATTATGAAATATGCAAATTATTCTACAATAATTATCGGAAGCGGGATTGCAGGTCTGTATGCAGCGTTAAAAATTGAACAGCAGACAAGCCTGCCGGATGGTATCCTGCTTATTACAAAATCAAATCTTGGCGAGAGTAATTCAAACTATGCCCAGGGCGGTATGGTTGGCGTAATGAAAGAAAATAAAAAAGATTCAACCTCATCGCATATCAGTGATACTATAAAAGCGGGGGCAGGATTGAGCGAGTTTAATACTGTCAAGTTTATATCAGAACATTCCGATAAGGTCATTAAAGATTTGCTTAATTTCGGTGTTGAATTTGACAGAAACGAAAAGGGCGAACTAACCTTTACACTCGAAGCCGCACATAGTGTAAACAGAGTTCTCCATTCCGGCGGAGATGCCACAGGTAGAATGATTGAAAAAGCCTTATGCGCTAAAATTTCCGAAAATAAAAATATAGACATTTATGAGCAGACAGTTGCAGTTGAACTGCTTGTAAATTCCAAGTCAGAATGCAAAGGCGTTCTTGTATTTAACGATATTACAAAAGAATATGAAACAATCTATTCTCCTGTAGTAATTCTTGCAACAGGAGGCATCGGACAGCTTTATAAATATACAACCAATCCAATAGGAGCTACAGGTGATGGTTTAGCTCTGGCTTATAATGCGGGAGCTATTCTTCAGGATATGGAATTTGTACAGTTCCACCCGACAGCACTCGCTATCGACGGCGATGAGAACAGATTTCTTATATCAGAAGCCGTAAGAGGTGAAGGAGCAAAACTCGTTGATGCCGACGGCGTAGAATTTATGGGTAAATATGACAGCAGACTTGAACTTGCTCCGCGTGATGTTGTTACAAGGGCTATATATAATGAAATGCGCGAAAATCATACCGATTGCGTATACTTAAACGCCACTTGCATTGATACAGCAAAAATTCAAAAACGTTTCCCGAATATCTATAAAAAATGTATGGAAAACGGTATTGATATGGCTCATGACTTTATTCCGGTTGCACCGGCAGCCCATTACTTTATGGGAGGAATAAAAACCTCCATTACCGGGAAAACTTCAATAGAAGGCCTGTATGCTATAGGTGAAGTCGCTTCAACCGGCTTGCACGGCGGAAACAGACTTGCAAGCAATTCCTTGCTGGAATGCGTTGTTTGTGCGTATGAAGTTGCGGAATCTATGAAAAAACTTGTTCTGAATGCGCCAAAACAAATTGATGCCGAAATTAAGGCAACAATTGAAAAGTATACACAAGATTTCGATACTGATGATGCGGACATAATTTCTTTGAAAAAAGAGCTGCAGGAAATTATGTGGAACCATTTTGGTATATTAAGAAACGAAAAATCTATGCTTGAAGGATATGAAAAACTTACTGCACTAGGTAATAAGTTCCACCGAGTTCATTCCTGCCTGAGCAGAGAAGAATATGAATTTAGAAATATGCTGACAGTTTCAAAGCTAATTGCTGAATGCGCCATCCAAAGGAAAGAATCCCGCGGAGCACATTGCAGAACAGATTATCCGCAGACAAATGAAGAATCTGTTCACAGCCATATTTCAAGAAAGGAAGGAGAACCTTTGTTTTGTTAAGTGATTTTTATATCGAAGACCATATTAAAAATGCATTGAAAGAAGATATAGGGTTTGGGGATATTACCACCGAAAATCTCGCATCAGACAGCGATATATTAGAAGCTTCTTTATGTACCAGGGAAGATGGCGTACTATGCGGTGCACATATTTTTGAAAAAGTTTTTAAAATACTTTCTCCGGATATCAATGTAAAATTTTATTTTAAAGATGGAGATAAAATTAAAAAAGGAGATAAAATCGCCGAAATTTCCGGTTCTGCCAAGTATATTCTCATGGGAGAACGCGTTGCACTTAATTATATACAGAGAATGAGCGGCATCGCAACAGAAACTGCAAAATATCAGGCTGCTATAGGAAACCTTCCTGCAAAAATAGTTGATACCCGCAAAACTACTCCTAATTTCAGAGCATTTGAAAAGTATGCTGTTAAAACAGGCGGCGGAGCCTTGCACAGGTTCAACTTATCAGATTGTGCGATGATAAAAGATAACCACATTAAATTTGCAGGTTCCATTACAAAAGCTGTTGAAAAATTGAGAGTAAACATATCGCATGCACATAAAATAGAAGTTGAATGTGATACCCTCGAACAGGTTAAAGAGGCTCTGGAAGCCGGTGCTGATATTATTATGCTTGATAATATGCCTTGCGATATGATGAAGGAAGCTTGTAAGATTATTAATAAAAAAGTTCCTGTCGAGGCGAGCGGAAATGTGCGTCTTGATACTGTCCGCAAAATTGCCGAATGCGGTGTTGATATAATCTCATCCAGTGCAATTGTTGCAAAAGCCCCGACTTTAGATTTAGGACTTGACATGTAAACCCTTATATATTAGGCATTCCCCTTCCTCCCTCTTTCCAATGTAACGAAATGTAACGAAGAAAGTTATAAAAATTAAAGAAAGGGATTTAAAAAGCCGTAAACATGATTAAGGAAATAAACAAGAAAGGGACTTAGTCATGGGTATGGCGGCATCGCAAGCCAGGTTCTTGGGCCTGACGGCGAG
>CALUUU010000130.1 GCA_944324035.1 Candidatus Gastranaerophilales bacterium | reverse complement strand
AATCTCGTGTAAAAAGAGATCCTTCGGATTTCATCCTCAGGATGACCGTGTTTTAAAGAAAAAAGCCGCATTCACGTTAGCGGAAGTTCTTATAACCCTTGGTATTATCGGCATAGTAGCGGCAATGACGCTTCCGGCATTAATAAATAATTACCGAAAAACGGTAACAGTGAATCAGTTAAAAGTTGCTTATTCAATAATGGCTCAGGCATTAACAATGGCACAAAAAGATTACGGTGATATGACATATTGGGATATAGGGGAGCATATGTCAATGGATCCTGATAATGATTCCGTAAGTGATTCACTTAATAATTTCGTTGAAAAGTATCTTGCTCCTTATTTAAGAGTGATAACTTACTGCAAAGCTGGTTCTAAAGTTAATTCAGCGTGTAATTATACATATGTAACTAATCATCCTCCAGCTATAGCTAATATGTGTGATCGTAATGTAGTTTCCTTTATTACAGAAAACGGCATGATATTTGCTTTAATGTATGAAAATTCTTATGATAATACGGGCACATATGGCAGGTATATATATTTTCAGGTAGATCTCAACGGAAAACAAAAGCCTAATCGCTCCGGGGAGGATATTTTTGAAATGTATTTGGATAGGACTATGTCTAAAATTTTGTTTCGCGGTTATAAGTATTCACGTGAACAAATTTTGAATTGCTCCGGTATAAACGGATGCTGTATATCTGGAGGAACCGGTTTCTGCGGGGCTCTGATAATGATGGATGGCTGGCAGATAAGGGATGATTATCCGTTCTTTAACTAATAAATGTTGCTGGTGTGCTAAATTATTGCCAGTGAAATATTATTTTTTCCTTAAGAACTGCCAATTCTTCTATGTCTATGATAAAATATTTCCATAGAATACCAACTTTGGAGAGGAAAATTTAATAATGCTAAGTTTGTTAATGAAATTACTGGGCGACCCTAATGAGCGTAAAGTTAAAAGTATTATGGGGATTATTGACCATATAAACGCCCTTGAACCACAGTTCGCAGCAATGACAGATGAAGAGTTGAGAGCTAAAACGGATGAATTTAAAGAAATTCTTTCTAAGCGTCCAACCTCTTCTGATTTTAAGACAGACAGAAAATTAGAAAAAGAAGCACTGGATAAAATTTTACCGGAGGCTTTTGCGACAGTTCGTGAAGCCGGCAAAAGAGTTTTGAATATGCGTCATTTTGATGTTCAGCTTATCGGCGGGTATTTTCTTCATAACGGGCATATTGCAGAGATGAGAACCGGTGAAGGTAAAACTCTTGTGGCAACTTTGCCTGCTTATCTTAATGCGCTGACAGGTAAGGGTGTTCACGTTATTACGGTTAACGATTACCTTGCAAAACGTGACAGCGAATGGATGGGTAAAATTTATAAATTTTTAGGTTTATCAGTCGGTGTAATCCTCTCCGGCGGGCGCTCTATGGACGATTTTGCCGCAAAAAAAGCCGCTTATGATTGTGATATTACATACGGTACTAACAATGAATTTGGGTTTGATTATCTGCGTGATAACATGGCACAAAGTCCTAACGCTCTTGTTCAAAGACCTTATAATTATGCGATAATTGATGAAGTTGACAGTATTTTGATAGATGAAGCTAGAACCCCTTTGATTATTAGCGGACGTCTTGAAAAATCTGCTGAACTGTATAAGGTTATGGCTAAGGTTGCTCCTCAACTTAAAAAAGACGTTGATTATGAAGTTGACGAGAAAAACAAAAACGTAATCCTTACAGAAGAGGGGATTGATAAAGCGCAGGAAATACTCCAGATTAAAGATTTGTTTGATTTGAATACACAGTATGCTCATCACCTTTTGCAGGCATTGAAAGCAAAAGAATTGTTTATAAAAGATACTGATTATGTTGTCAAAAATAATGAAGTAATGATTGTGGATGAGTTTACCGGGCGTATTATGGAAGGCAGACGCTGGTCAGATGGTTTGCACCAAGCTATCGAAGCGAAAGAAGGCGTCCAAATTCAGGATGAAACGCAGACTCTGGCAAGTATTACGTTCCAAAATTTATTTAGATTATATCCTAAATTATCAGGTATGACAGGTACTGCAATGACTGAAGAAGCTGAATTCGGCAAAATTTATAACCTTGAAGTTACAGTTATTCCAACGAATAAACCTGACATCAGGAAAGATTATCACGATGTTATTTATAAAACAGAGCGTGCGAAATTTAACGCTGTTGTTGATGATATTATTGAACAACATAAGTTGGGCAGACCTGTTCTTGTAGGTACAATTAGTATTGAAAAATCTGAATATGTATCTCATCTGCTTTCTCAAAAAGGAATTCCGCATAATGTATTGAATGCAAAGCATCACGAAAAAGAAGCCTACATCATTGCCCAAGCCGGCCGTGTCGGAGCCGTTACAATTGCTACCAATATGGCAGGCCGTGGTACCGATATTCTTCTTGGCGGTAATGCTGAATATCTTGCAAAAGAGAAACTTGATGAATGCGGTTTGGAGCCTGATACACCTGAATATGATGCTAAAAAGGCAGAGCTTCTTGAAGAAGCTATGAAAATTACAAAAGAAGAACATGCAAAGGTTGTTGAAGCCGGCGGATTGCACGTTATTGGTACTGAACGCCACGAATCAAGACGTATTGATAACCAGCTAAGAGGCCGTGCTGCCCGTCAAGGCGACCCGGGTTCTACAAGGTTCTTCCTGTCTTTGGAAGACAATCTTATGAGAATTTTTGGCGGAGATAAGATTACAAGCCTTATGACTATGCTTAATGTAGAAGAGGATATGGCTATTGAGCACCCGATTATTTCAAAGCAAATTCAGTCCGCTCAAAAGAAAGTTGAAACCTACCATTTTGATATAAGAAAAAATGTTCTTGAGTATGATGATGTAATGAATATTCAGCGTGAAAAATTCTATGCCCAGAGAAGAAAAGTTCTTTTTGGCAAGGATTTGAGTGAAGATGTTTATTGCATGATAGAAAAAGAAATGGAAAGGCTTATCAAAACCTACATTTCACCTGAACAAAATCCTGATGAATATGTTTTTGAAGATCTTAACACTATGATAAAAGAGCTTCATTCTGTATTCCCTCAATTAAGCCACTTTGGGGTATCTGATATACAGGGTTTGAGATATGATGCGATATATGACAAGTTTAAAGATTTTGCCGTTCAGGCATATCGGGACCATGAGGCCGAAGTAATTGAATTTTATAATGATGTTGTTTCTCAATATGACCCGAATTTTATACCGCAGCAGCCGTTTACAAGTGATAACGTTATAAGAAATCTTGAAAAGGATATATTGTTGCGTGTGGTTGATAACAAGTGGATTGACCATCTTCATAATATTGATATGCTTCGTGAAGGAATTAATTTAAGAGCATACGGTCAGAAGGATCCGCTGCTTGAATACAAACGTGAAGCTTATGAAATGTATAACAAGATGATGTACGAAATTCAGGCTGATACTGTTAAACATTTGTTCAGAACAAAATTCGGTATACAGGTAATGGGTGAAAATCCGCAGGATATGGCCTAAGCTTTTTTACAGAATTTGTTATACTTGGCACAATAATTTTTTACCGGAAGAAACATTGCAAGTCCTCGTTTTAGTAGTGACGGTAATGTTTCTCCTGTTTGTATATGCCGGTCAATGGCTGTAATTGCCCATTCTTCCTGTGATTCAAATCCCATTTTCCTGTAAGCAACGTACGGAAGATTATCTGGTTCTTGGGTTACATTATCCGCAATTAAGTGTACTCTTCCTTCACAACCGCGTCTTATGCTTTCGTGGCGGGCAAGATTTATCAACTCACGCCCAATCCCTTGCCTGCGTTTTACGGCCTTAAGCGAGCTAATATACAATGATGAATATCTTGAGAGTTTCGGATAATAAATTTGATCATCATATATGTATTCAGGCCGTGCAGACATTTTGCCTAAAATTTCACCCGTATTAGTTGAAAACAATGTGTAATTACTTTTCTTTCTATTAAAGTAAATCAGATGTTCCGGCAAATTTTTTAATGGATGTATTTGAAGAATGCTGTCAACTTGCATTTTTCTTACAAGTGATTTTGTTATATTAATCATTTTGCGTGCCTTTAAGCTTGCGTATTAATTTTTTTATCTGTCTTTGGTTTCTTATGTTCCATCCCTAATAGTCTTAAGCAAGGGTGAATTATCGCATGGCTTACCTGCGGAGCTAATATTGCAAGCCCTAATACTGAACCAAGAATATTCCCGGCTTCAATCGTTCCCTTTACCCTGTTAAACATTTCAGGTTCTTCTTTCGTTTTTAATTCTTTCCGAAGTTCTTCAGTAAAAAGGTGATTTATTTTGTTATTATGAATTCTGTCAGATTGGAAAGGTTTCTCTGCATATTTTCTGTATTTGTAATATTCTGCTGCATTTTTAAATTTTGCGAAATCTTTTGCGTGGTCTTTAAATAATTTTGGCCCCAGCTTAAAAGCTCCTTCTTTAAATAACGGTACAACTAATGTTGCGTATAATAAAAGACAGGTAGCCTGATATAAAAATTCTTTTGCGGCAGCATACTTTTTGGTATCAGGGTCAATGTTGTTATCTATTAAAATAAATCCCGGTCTGCCTATGGCTTTCATTGTTGTTTCTACCGTAACCTGCGTGCTTGCGCTTTGTGCCATAGTTGTGAGCGGTGATGATGTTATAATTTTGCTGACTAAATCTATCATACACCACCTACTTTCATCCCTGTATGAATTTGAGCAGGATAACTAGTTTTAAGAGGTTGCCTGCCTGTAAATTTACTCATATCGGGTTTTTTGATAAGCGGATTTTGTACAAGGAGCTGCGGTTTTGTATTGTTGTGTTGTTTTGAATCAGGGTGTGGCATAATTTTATCCATAACCGGTTTTATTACAACTGAGCAAAGCCCCGGAATTACAAGCAGTGCAGCCGTACAAACCCCTATAAACATAAAATTTCTTGAAGCCCGTTTTTTTAAACTTTTTTTGACATCTTCCGGAACATTTTTAAATTTGATTTTATTTGCAAGATGCGCCGCAAGCTCCCCGCATGCAAGATATGTCGGAATTGCGATAATTTCAGTAAGACCTTCTCTGAGTGCGGTATATTTTTTTGTTTCCGGTTTTTCGGTTTTGTCCATCATGGTAAATGTCGGACGGCAAATCCCTTTGACCGCTGCAATTAAAATTACAGGGTAAGTTGCTTTGGGGTTTGCCCCCAGCTTATCACACATCTGTCCTAATCTGTTTACAAAACTCATGGTATATATTTTTAAATTTCTAAATAAAATAAATTGCTATAATGTAACAAATGTTACGAATTTTTGTTTTTTTATTCTAATACAAAAAAATAAGGGATTTATATACAACTTTACACCAAATATGCTCGAAATATAGCTATAATGTCATTTCGAATTTATTTTGAAAATCCTTTTCCTGGATTGCTTCAACGCTTCGCGTTTCGCAATTGTACATGTCAAGCAATTAGTTACATGCCCCAAGTAATGTGCATCAATCGGCAATATAGATAAGTTAAGTAATTTATTGTTC